>JBDSPC010000149.1:0-6621 GCA_039914485.1 Nocardioides sp. | reverse complement strand
GGCGCCGATGTCGACGATGCGGCCGCCGCGCACCGCCGCTCCGCCAGCGACGGTCCGGCCGTTGCCGAGGTAGACGTGGCCACCGACAAACGCTGTGCTCAAGGGAAACTCCGCTCTCGATCGTGGATCACGGGGGGCCGTCCGCCGCCACCAGCGGCGGCCGGAACGGTCCGCCCATGAGGGTGGAGATCAGCCCGGCGGCGGCGATCGCCGTCCGGTCGGCGAACGAATCTGCGACAACCTGGAGCCCGACAGGTAGCCCGTGTCGGTCCAGGCCCACGGGCGCCGTGACGGCGGGCAGGCCCAGGACGCCGACGGCGCCGCACCAACTCGTGAGCGTCGGACGCCAGGGCACCCGCTCGCCCGCGAGGTCGAACCGTCGCTCCCAGACCGGCTCGCTGTGGTCGTGCGGGAGCGCGGTGACCGGGACGGTGGGGGTGAGCACCACGTCGAACGACCGGAACATCTCGTGCCAGTCGCGCTGGAGCCGCAGGCGCGTGCGCTGCTGGGTCAGCCACTGACGATGCGAAAGCTCGAGGGCTCGCGCATGCATCTCGGCCATCGGCGAGTCGCTACGCAGGAGCTCCATCCCGGCCTGGAGCTCGGCGAAGTCGGCCTCGCTCGCACCGCCGCCGAGGTCGGCCATGAACATGATCTCGAAGAGCTCTTCCAGGGTGTCCAGGCCTCCGGGCGGGGTCCCGCGCGACACTGTCGCGCCGGCGCTCTCGATCTCGGCGCACGTCCGCTCGAGGACCTCGCTCGTGGCCCCGTCGGTCGGGTGGGCGTCGTCGTCGAGCCAGACGAGCACCCGGAGGTCCTCGATCCGGGAGAATCTCGGTGCCGGGAGACAGGGGCGCAGGCCGCCGGAGCGGTCCCGAGGAGTGGTGAGCACGGTGAGCGCCAGGTCGAGGTCTGCGGCACTGCGCGCCAAGGGCCCGGAGGCGGCCACGTCCTCAGGGGCCAGGTCGGCGTCCTGGTCCTCGCCCGGGCGAGGGACGGCGCCCGAGGTGGGCACGATTCCCCACGTCGGCTTCAGCCCGAACACGCCGCACCAGCTGGCCGGCAGGCGGATCGACCCGCCCATGTCGCTGCCGAGGTCCAAGGCGGTCATGCCGCTGGCGACGGCGGCGGCAGAGCCCCCGGACGAGCCACCTGTGGTGCGGTCCGGAGCCCAGGGGTTCGCGGTGGTGCCGTGCACGTCGTTGTAGGCCTGCCCGTCCGCAGCAAACTCCGGCAGGTTGGTTCGTCCGAAGACGATCGCGCCGGCGGTGCGTAGGCGTGCGACCGCCTCGGCGTCGGTGTCGGCGACGTGGTTTCGCAGGCTGACCGAACCGTAGGTGGACAGCACGCCTTCCACCAGGACGTCGTGCTTGACGGTGATCGGCAGGCCGTGCAACGGGCCGAGCGGGGCGCCTGCTGCGCGGATCTCGTCGGCGCGCCGGGCCGCGGCGAGGGCGCGGTCGTCGAGCGTGACGACCGCGTTGACCCAGGAGTGCTCCTCGATCCGGTCCAGGTAGAGCTCGAGGAGCTCGACGCTGGAGACCTGCCCCTCGTCCAGGGCGTGCAGTGACTCCTGCGCGCTGGCGAATGCCCAGACGTCCCCGCCGGTCGCCATCAGAACGGGTAGGGCGCGATGTCCGCGCGCGCCGTGAGCCACTGGGTCTCGGTGAACGCCTCGATGTTCGCGGACGCCCCACCGAAGCGGGCACCGGTGCCCGAGGCGCCCACACCCCCGAACGGCACGTGCGCCTCGTCGGCGACCGTCTGCTCGTTGATGTGGACGATCCCGCTCGGCACCGCATCGGCCACGCGCATCGCCTCGCCGGCGTCACCGAGAATGCCCAGGGACAACCCGTACTCCGACGCCGCAGCGATGGCGATCGCCTCGTCCACGTCGCTGAACGCCCGCACCGGCGCAACCGGCCCGAAGATCTCCTCGGTCCAGGCTGCGTGGGTGTCCTGGACGTCCGCGAGCACCGTCGGGCGGTAGAAGAGGTCCTCGTAGACCCCACCGGTGAGCAGCTCTCCGCCAGCCGACACCGTGCGCTGGACCACGTCGTGGACCCGGTCGCGCTGGTTCTCGTCGATGAGCGGGCCGAGCGCCACCGTGCCGGAGGCGGGGTCACCGACGGGCAGCGCAGAGGCCTTCTCCGCGAGACGAGCCAGGTACTCCTCGTACAGCGACGAATGCACGAGGTGCCGGCCGGTGGTCATGCAGATCTGCCCCTGGTGCAGGAAGGAGCCGAACGCGGCTGCGGAGACGGCTCGTTCCACGTCGGCGCCGGGCAGCACGATCAGCGCGTTGTTGCCGCCGAGCTCAAGGTGGGTCCGCTTGAGGTGCTCGGCCCCGAGCGCGCCGACGCGCTTGCCTGCGGCGGTGGACCCGGTGAACGACACCAGGCGGACCGGAGGGGCGGTGACGACCGCCTCACCGATGTCCGCGCCGCCGGGGAGCACGTGGAACAGCCCCGACGGCAGACCTGCCTCCTCGAAGATGCGTGCGAGCGCCACGCCGCCGCACACGGCGGTCCGCAGGTCGGGCTTGAGCAGCACGGCGTTGCCGAGGGCCAGGGCAGGAGCGACCGAGCGGATCGAGAGGATCAGCGGGAAGTTGAACGGCGCGATCACCGAGACCACCCCCACCGGTTGCCGGCGCGCGAAGCTCCACCGGCCGGGCACCGAGGCGAGCACCTGTCCAGTGGGGTGCGTCGGCAGGCCGGCCGCCTCGTAACACTCCTGGGCTGCGGTGTGGATCTCCAGGCCTGCCTTGAGCCCCACCGAGCCCGACTCGCGAACGATCCAGTCGGCGATCTCGGCCTCGTGCTGGTGCCACAGGTCCCCGGCGCGACGCAGGATCGCGGCACGGTCCTCCGGGTTGGTCTCGGCCCAGCCGCGCTGCGCCGCCGCCGCCTTCTCCGCGGCCAGACGAACGTCGTCGGCCGAGGCGACGCCGACTGTCCCGATCGTCCGCCCGGTGGCGGGTTCGAGGACGTCGGCCCTGCCTCCGCCGCCGTCGCGCCATCCATCGAGGTGGATCTTCCCGGACCAGTCACCATCGGTGAGCAGGGACGTCATCTTGTTCTCCTCCTGAGCGGGCGCACGAGCCACAGTGGAACGGTGGTCGCATCTTGGCGCGCGTCCCGGGGGCGGGGCCGCAGACCGCGTCCGCGTTCTGCGCCGCAGAAACGGCAACCGTGCCGGGGCCAGTCACGAAGTCGCGGGACCACAGTGAGCGCCATTCCTGCCCGTTCCCCCTGTGCGGAGGCCCGATGAGCTCGTCGACACTGCCCTTGTCCACCGCTGCGGTGCTGAGCGGATCCGCCGGCTTCGCGGCCGAGCTCGCACCTGTGCTCAACCCGGCCCGCACCAGCGAGGTGGTGGGGTGGTACGCCCAGGCCTCCGTCGAGGTCGTGGACGACGTGGTCCGTGCGGCGGCAGCCGCCGCCCCGCTCTGGGATGCCCTGGGTGCACTCGAGCGGGGCAGGCTGATGGCCGCGGCAGCGACGGCACTCGAGCACGGCATCGACGAGCGCGCCGAGCTCCTGACCCGTGAGCAGGGCAAGGTGCTGTGGGAGTCGCGGCTCGACGTCGGCGGAGCGCCCAGGCTGCTGGACTACTACGCCGGCCTCGCCGCCACCCTCGATACCGAGGAGGTGGTGCACGACGAGCGTGGCACGACCGTGATCCGCCGGGTCCCGATCGGCCCGACCGTGGTGATCGTCCCGTGGAACTACCCGGTCTACCTCTGCATGATGGTGCTCGCTCCCGCGCTCGCCGCCGGCAACCCGGTCATCGTCAAGCCGTCGGAGCTCGCCCCGCTGGCCCTGACCGAGACGCTGGCCATTCTCGCCAGGCACCTTCCGCCCGGGGTCGTCAACGTCGTACCCGGGACGGGGCCGGCAGCCGGCGCGGCCCTCGTGGGCCACCCGCTCGTGCGCAAGGTCCTCTTCACCGGCGGCACGCAGACCGGGCGGTCCGTCCTCCGGGGAGCGGCCGAGAACATCACCAGCGTCTCGCTCGAGCTCGGGGGCAACGATCCCGCCGTCATCCTGGAGTCGGCTGTCGTTGACGACCAGCTCATCCGGGAGATCCGACGCTCGGTGTACACGTGCACGGGGCAGGTCTGCTTCAACATCAAGCGTCTCTACGTCCATCGCAGCCGCTACGACGAGTTCGTTGAGCAGTTCAAGAGCGCGGTCGACGAGATCGTCGTGGGGGACGGCCTCCATCCGGAGTCGACCATCGGCCCCCTCAACAACCGGCGACAGTGGGAGTCGGTGACCGCCCTGATCGCCGAGACCGAGCGCCAGGGCGGTACCGTCGACGTGCTCGGAAGAGCGCACCCGGAGGCTCGTTGGAACGACGGCCACTTCATGCTGCCGAGCGTGATCACGGGGGTGGGACACGAGGCGAGTGTGGTGGGTTGCGAGCAGTTCGGGCCCACGGTGCCGATCCTCCCGTTCGACGACGAGGACGAGGCGGTCCGCATGGCCAACGACACCGAGTTCGGGCTGGCCGCATCTGTGTGGAGCAGCGACATCGACCATGCGCTGGCCCTGGGTCGCCGCATCGAAGCAGGCTCGGTCTTCGTGAACTCGCATCGCGTGGGCAGCTCCGACATGACGATGCCGTTCGGAGGCATGAAGCGCAGCGGACTCGGGCGCAACCACGGCATGTGGGCCATCGACGAGTGCAGCGAGCTCCAGGCACTGAGCCATCGCCTCGACACCGCGTCGTTCCCCGGCCCGCCGACCCACTGACCGTCACCGACCCAGCCGAGAGGAAACCCACATGACTGACCAGACGCCCGAGGTGGCGGTATCCGACCTCGTCGACGAGCTCGACCGGTTGCGCCGCCAGGTCCAGCGACTCGAGGACATCGAGTCGATCAAGTCCCTGCACCGCCGCTACATCCGGAAACTGGCCGACCGCGACTGGGAGGGGATGGCGGACTTCTTCACCGACGACGCGGTCACCGACATCCGGTGGCACGGCCGCACCGAGGGAAAGCAGCAGCTCGTCGAGGACGTGTTCGATGAGCTGCACGCACTGGTGAAGAGCGCCGACGGCTACGTGCTGTCCTCGCCCGTGATCGAGCTCGACGCGGGTTCGGACCGTGCCTACGGGGAGTGGACCTGGCACCGCCACATCTGCGAGTTCCGCACGCTGGGTGGCTACATGCGTGTCTGGGGCCCGTGGCTCGAGGGTCGCTACAAGTGTCACTACGAGCGGGTTGACGGCGGCTGGAGGTTCAAGGACATGTGGTTCCGCGTGGTCCTCCCCGACCCCGACCCGGAGCACGAGGAGATGGCGGCGCGCCTGGAGTCCGGAACCCCGCACGTGATCGGTGCGGGGATCGTCCAGAAGTAGACTGTGCCGCAGCGCACGCTCTCGGGGTGAGGTGACCAAGGAGGTGCGATGTCCGTCGACCACAACCCCGCTGGCGCGGGCAAAACCGGCGCGGACCAGAGCGACGCGGACAAGAGCGACGACGAGCTGCCGGCCTACTACATCGCGTCCGTTGGTCGCGCTCTGACGCTCCTGGCGGCGTTCACCGAGCGGCCAAAGCTGACCGTCTCGGAGGCCGCCGGGTTGCTGGACGTAGCTCCGTCCACCGCACACCGACTCCTGCAGATGCTGCTGTTCCACGGATACGTCGAGCAGGGCGACCGCCGGGTCTACGTCCGCGGACCGCGGTTGGACTCGCTGGCCCCACCGGCCGCTCGACCGCGCGACGTCGAGTCAGTGGTCCTTCCGCACCTGCGGCGCCTGCGCGACGAGCTGCGCGGGACCGCCCACCTGCTCACGCTGGAGGGCAACGGTGCTCGCTTCCTGACCGGCGTCGAGTGGCGTGACGAGACCAGGATCGCCTCGACACGGGTGGGGTGGCTGCTCCCGGCCCACACCCTCGCCGGCGGGAAGGCGATGCTCGCGCGACTGGGTTCGGCCGAGCTCACGGCGCTCTTTCCCGACGGCCTGCCGGTCACGCGCTACGGCCGGATCAACACGCTGGCCCAGCTGCAGTCCGACCTGCGCGCCATCCGGGCGCGAGGCTACGCGCGGAGCCGCGAGGCCCACGAGAACATCCACGCGATCGGGGTGGCGCTCCAGGCGCCGGCGCCCATGAACGCGGCGATCTCGGTCGCCTGGTCCGACCGACGCTTTCCGGCCGAGCACGAGACCGAGGTGGTCACCGCGCTCCGTACGGTCGCCCAGGACATCGCGATCGAGCTGGGCTGACCCTGCTCGCGTCAGAAGTCGCCGGCCTGCGCGCAGAAGGCGTCCACGGCCTCGACGGCATCCCGGGCGAGATAGGCGCCGGTCTCGACGAGCTCGGCCGCACGACGACCGGCAAGCGTCCGCAGCCGTCTCGCGCTCCCGTAGCGGCGCCGCAGCTCGGCGGCGTCGAACGGCTCGCATCGCCAGGCCCGCATCGTGACCGGACCGCTGTCGTCGGCCGACATCGTCGCGATCGGCAGGTCCACCTCCAGGTATCGCACTCCGCCCCGGGCGACGCCGTCGTCGTCGATGAGGCAGCGCACTCCGACGAAGTCCAGGCCGGCAGGGTCCAGCTGGCTTCCTGCCTCGGGGACCACCGCGATCGGGTCGTGTCGCGGTGCA
>JBDSPC010000142.1:0-6291 GCA_039914485.1 Nocardioides sp. | reverse complement strand
TCCATGCCGGGGAAGAGCTTCTTGAGGTGCTCGCCGATGACGTCCTCGAGCGGCACGAAGCGCTGGTTGCCGACCGGCACGAACCGGCCGAACGTCTGCGGCACCTTGACCCGGGCAAAGTGCTCGGTGCCGGTCTTCGGGTGGCGCACCACGACGGCGAGGTTGAGCGAGAGCCCGGAGATGTAGGGGAACGGGTGCGCCGGGTCGACCGCGAGCGGCGTCAGCACTGGGAAGATCCGCTCCTTGAAGAGCTTCTTGCAGATCTTCTGCTCGTCGCGGTCCAGCTCGGACCAGCGCACGATCTCGATGCCCTGGTCGCGCAGCTCCGGGATCACCTGCTCGCTGAACACCCGCGCATGCCGCTCCATGAGGTCGCGGCTGCCCACCCACAGCTGTTCGAGCTGCTCGCGCGGCAGCAGCCCGCTGGCGGCGCGTACGGCGACGCCGGCCGCGATCCGGCGCTTGAGACCGGCCACGCGGACCATGAAGAACTCGTCGAGGTTGCTGGCGAAGATCGCCAGGAACCGCGCCCGCTCGAGCAGCGGGAGGGCGGGGTCCTCGGCCAGCTCGAGCACACGCTGGTTGAAGTGCAACCACGACAGCTCACGGTCCAGGAACCGATCGTCGAACTTCTCCACGGCCGCGATCTCGGCGGCATCCGGGATGTAGGGCGGCTCGACCTCGAAGGTGTCGGTGGGGTGTCCGAACGGCTCGTCGGTCGGGCCGTCCTCGACGGAGGCGCCGACGGTGCTGGGGAGTGCGGTGCTGGCCACCGTTGCTTCGGACATGCGGCCAGTCTCGCACCGCATCGTGAACGGCGGGTGTCCGACGGCCGCACTGCGTCTAGGTTGCTCGCGTGAAGATCGTGGAGCGTCTGGAGGCGCTGACCCTGGGATCCGCGCTGGCCCTGCCGGAGCGGATCCAACGCGTGCTCGCCGGCCCTCCGGTGGTGCTGGACGGCCAGACCCTCGCAGTCGAGACCCAGCTGATGCTGCGCCTGCAACAGCTGGTCCGCGAGCCGGCCGTCGAGACCTTGCCGATCCCGGAGGGACGGCACGCGCTGACGAGGCAGGCGATGCTGGTCGGTGGCTCCCAGCCGATCGGGCTGGTTCGCGACGAGACGATCGCGGACCTGCCGGCGCGGTTCTACGAGCCGACCGGCGCCGCGGGGACCGGCCCACTGCTCGTCTTCTTCCACGGTGGCGGCTGGATCTACGGCGACCTCGACTCGCACGACGCCACCTGCCGGTTCCTGGCCGAGCGGGCGGGCGTCCGGATCATCGCCGTCGACTACCGGCTCGCGCCCGAGGCGCGGTTCCCGGCGGCGTACGACGACTGCGTGAACGCCTATGCGGAGATCCTCGAGCGAGCCGACGAGTGGGACGTGGACCCCGGCCGCATCGGCGTCGGCGGGGACAGTGCTGGCGGCAATCTCGCGACCGCGGTCGCCATCGAGGCGGCCAGGCAGGGGTGGCCGTGCGCCTTCCAGTTGCTGGTCTACCCGCTCACCGACGTGGGCGCGACCACGAAGAGCAGGCAGCTCTTCGCCGACGGGTTCTACCTGACCCAGCGGTTCATCGACCTCGCCACCGAGAGCTACATCCCCGACGAATCGCAGTGGAGCGATCCGCGGGTCAGTCCGTTGTACGCCGACCTGCCGGCCGGGCTCGCCCCGGCTGTGGTCGTCACGGCCGGCTTCGACCCGTTGCGCGACGAGGGCGAGGACTACGCCGAGCGACTGCGCGATGCGGGTGTCGAGGTGCGACACGTCCGATACCCGAACCTGATCCACGGATTCTTGAGCATGGTCGGTGTCGGCCGGCACGCGCGCGCAGCAGTGCTCGAGATCGCCGATGCGCTCCGGGCCGGCTTGGCACACTGACGCCGTGGCCCGCCACGTCCAGCAGCGTCCGGAGTGGTACCGCCCGGACATCGACGGGCTGCGCGCTGTCGCCGTGGTGCTCGTCGTCGGCTACCACGCCGGGTGGCGGGGTTTCGGCGTCGGGCTGGTCGGCGTCGACATCTTCTTCGTGATCTCCGGCTTCGTGATCGCGGCGCTGCTGCTCAGGGAGTACGACGCCCGCGGCACCGTCTCCTGGTCGTCGTTCTACGCCCGGCGAATCCGGCGGCTGCTCCCGGCCGCGGCCCTGATGGTCATGGCCACGGTCGGTCTCTCGATGCTGCTGGCGCCCGCCTGGACCAATCCGTGGAGCATCCCGGTCGCGGGTGTCGCCGCCCTCACGTCGACCGCCAACTTCTACTACTGGTGGCTGTGGCGAGACGGCCTGACGCCCGGCGCGCTCGGAGTCGCCGAGCCGAGTCCGCTGACCCACACGTGGACGCTCGCGGCGGAGGAGCAGTTCTACCTGCTGGTCCCGGTCGTCGCGCTCGCCACCTTGTGGCTCGCGCGCGGGCTCATCGCACGTCGCCGTACGACGCCACGCAGGGCCCTGCTCGCGGTGACGGTCGTCCTCGGGGCCGCGTCCCTCGTGCTGACCTGGCAGCTGACGGGTGAGCTGGCGCCGGGCGAGTCCTACCTGCTGCCGTTCCGGGTGTTCGAGTTCTGCTTCGGCATCGCGCTCGCGATCGTGGGCAGGCAGGTGCAGTCGCTCGTCGTCCGGTCGGTGATCGGGGTCGTCGGCGTCGTTGCGCTCGTCATCGTGCTGGCCGCGCCGTACCAGTCGCTCGGCGGCTATCCGGGCAGCATGGTGCTGCTGCCCTGCGTCTTCGCCGTGGCGATGATCCTGGCGCGTCCCCGGCTGCTCGCGACGCCGCCGCTGGTCCACCTCGGGGTGCTGTCCTACGGGTGGTACCTCTGGCACGTGCCGGCCATCGAGCTCGCGGCCGCCTGGAACCTCGGGCCGATCTCGGGCACCACGACCACCCTGCTCGCCATCGGCTCGTTGGTCCCGGCCGCCCTGAGCCACCGCTTCCTCGAGAAGCCGATCCGTGAGCGCTCGGCCAGAGCCCTGCCGACGCTCGTGCTGGGCCTCGTCGGGGTGCTCGCACTGTGCACTGCCGGTGCGGGCACTGCGGCCGTGGCCTCGTCGCGGTCCGTCGATTTCCCGCGACCGCCCGAGAGCTGCCGACTGCACCCGGCCGACACCGTTCCCCGCACCGGCGCCCGCTGTGAGGTGACGCCCTTCGATCCGGGGCGCCCCAGCATCGTGCTGCGCGGCGACAGCCAGGCGTGGCAGCTGCTGCCGGCCGTCCTGGACCGGGCGATCGCGCAGGACGTCAACGTGGTCGCGTGGATCTACCCGGACTGCCCGCCGCTCCAGCTCAGCGACGATCGCGCGTGGACGTTCCTGATCGGCTACGAGCAGGGCTCCGTCGACTGGAAGCGGTGGGCCGACTGCCTCGTCGTCAACCAGATCGCGTCCCTCGACATCACCGCGCTCGCCGACGCCGGCGGCGTCGAGACGATTGCGGCGGCCAGCTGGCCGACGTACCGATCAAGTGCGGAGCCGCGTGTCCTGGGCATGCTGGACCGCGGCACCCGGGGACTGGTCGCGCAGGCCGAGGAGCAGCCGGTGACGCTGGTGGTTCCTATCCCCGAGCTGTCGCGTGATGGCACCTCGTGCAGATCGCGGATGTGGCGGGTGACGGCGTGCGACCTCGACCGCGCGGCGGCCGACGACTTCGTCTCGGAGAGTGCGCAATGGGTGCGCATGGTCGCGGGTGACGACGCGCCCGTGCTCGACCTCACGCCCGACCTGTGCGACGACAAGACCTGCTCCGCCACGTCATACCTGGACCCGACGAGGCTGGATGCGCAACGTGTCGAGCAGCTGGCGCCCTACTTCGACGACGTCATCGACCGGCTCGCGATCATTGGGCCTCAGTAGACGAGCGCCTGCACGCCCTCGCCCAGGATCTCCTCGGCGAAGAGCGCGGCACCGGCAATGGCGACGCCTTCGCGCAGGTCGCCCTCGACGATGCCGCGACGGGCGGCGCACTGGGTGCAGACCGTGACGCGACCCCCGTCGACGACGACCGCGAGCAGATCGGCGAGGGGAGTGGCGAGGTCGAGCGCGAAGTCCTCGGCGCGACCCGGGACCCCGAACCACGCGGCCTGCCCCGTCAGCCAGAGCGACACGTCGGCGCCGCTGGCCACGGCGGCAGCGGCCACCGTGAAGGCTTGGTTGCACCGCTCCGCATCCTCGGAACCGCAGGTGACCTTGACGACCAGTGAGCGAGCCATTCCCACAGCCTAGAGTGAGCGCCATGGTCTTCGAGATCCCCGACAACCTGCACCCCAACTGCGGCCCCATCGCCTGGTTGCTCGGCACCTGGCGCGGCAACGGGCACGGCGACTACCCGACGATCGAGGGCTTCCAGTTCGGGCAGGAGCTGATCTTCACCCACGACGGCCGCCCCTTCTTCCACTACATGGCCCGGGCCTGGATCGTCGACGCCGAGGGCGAGTTCGTCCGCGATGCCGCGATGGAGTCCGGCTTCCTGCGCTGCCCCGAGCCGGGCAAGCTCGAGCTGCTGCTGGCGCACAACACCGGGTTCGCCGAGGTCTGGTACGGCGCCGCCGATGCCGGCAAGGTCGAGCTGCACACCGCCGGCGTGGCCTTCACTGAGACCGCCAAGGAAGTGGACGCGGGCTCGCGCATCTACGGCAACGTCGAGGGCGACCTGATGTACGCCTACGACATGGCGTCGATGGGGCAGGAGCTCCAGCCCCACACGTGGGCCCGCCTGAAGCGAGCCTGACCGGTGCCCGACGAGCTCGCCGACCGGCTGCGGGGGAGCGGCTATCGCCTGACTCCCCAGCGACAGCTGATCCTGCGCGCCGTCGAGGACCTCGGACACGCCACCGTCGACGAGGTGCTGGCGCAGGTGCGCACCCAGGCGAGCGCCGTCAACGCGTCGACCGTCTATCGCACGCTCGAGGTGCTCGAGGAGCTCGGCCTGGTCCGGCACACGCACCTGAGCGACCGCGCGCCGACCTATCACTCCGCCAACGAGCCGGAGCACTTCCACCTCGTCTGCCGGAATTGTCAGCGCGTGCGATCCGTTGAACCCGACGTGGCCACCGCGCTCGTGGCGACCCTGCGAGACGACCACGGTTTCGCGGTCGACCTGGGTCACCTCGCGATCTTCGGGCACTGCGTCCACTGCGACAGTGCCGACCTTGAAATGGAGTCCCCATGACCAGCCCCCTGCTCCACCTCCCCGGCGCGGTCGGTGGCGACGGGATCGACGCCCCGGTCGCGGCCCACTACGGCTCCTTCAACGGCGAGCAGCGGGTCCTCGAGACCGGTCAGGGTTTCGTCGACCTGTCGCACCGCGACGTGATCCGGGTGTCCGGCGTCGATCGGCTCACGTGGCTGCACAGCCTGACCACCCAGTTCTTCGAGGGGCTCGCGCCCGGCGTCTGGACCCAGTCGCTGATCCTCAGCCCGAACGGCCACGTCGAGCACGCATTCGCCGGCGTCGACGACGGTGAGGCCTTCGTCGCGCACACCGAGCCCGGCGCCGGCCAAGCGCTGGTCGACTTCCTCGACCGGATGCGCTTCATGATGCGCGTCGAGGTCAGTCTCGAGACCCCGGCGACAGCGGTGGCCTGGCGGCCTCCGACGAGCGAGCGCGCTGCGACGTACGACTTCGTGCCCCGCGACCGTCTCGAGTCGTACGCCGAAGCAGCCGGTCCTGCTGCGGGAATGTGGGCCTTCGAAGCATTGCGGATCGCGCGGGGCGAGCCGCGTCTCGGCCTCGACACCGATCACCGCTCGATCCCCAACGAGCTGGGCTGGATCGGCCCGGCCGTGCACCTCGAGAAGGGCTGCTACCGCGGCCAGGAGACGGTCGCGCGGGTGCACACGCTCGGTCGCCCGCCGCGACGGCTGACGCTGCTGCACCTCGACGGCTCGGAGAACCGCCTGCCCGTCCGCGGTTCCGACGTCCTCGTCGGGGAGAAGTCGGTCGGCTTCGTCGGGACCTCGGCCCGCCACCACGAGCTCGGCCCGATCGCCCTGGCTCTGGTCAAGCGCAACGTCCCGATCGACGCGGTCCTCACGGTCGAGAACATGCCGGCGGCGCAGGAGATCATCGTGGATCCCGAGGTGGGCCTGCACGTGCGGCCGCAGCGGTGAACCTCGATCTCGTCCGCAGCGTTGCCGACGCCGCGACGGTCGCAGACGGTGCCGATCCGCTCGACGAGGGGACGTGGCTGTCCCTGCGGGCGAGCGGTTCCGGCGACGACGGCTGGGGCGGGGTCGTCACCGACCAGGGCTTCGCCCTGACCCACGGCGAGGACCTGCACCTGGTCGTGCACCCCGC
>JBDSPC010000056.1:0-8965 GCA_039914485.1 Nocardioides sp. | reverse complement strand
CGCCGCCAGGACTCCCTTCGCCAGCTCCTGCGCGCCCGCACCGCCGTCGGCGAAGTGCGTCGCCGGGAAGGCCCGGACGCCAACGGCTGCGACCAGGTCGACGACCAGCGCGACCTCGGCGTCGGTGTCGGACGGGAAGCGGTTGACCGCGACGACGCACGGGATGCCGTAGACGTTGCGCACGTTGTCGAGGTGCCGGCGCAGGTTCACCATCCCCGCCTCGACGGCGGCGGGGTCCTCGGTCTGGAGGTCGGCCAGGGCGACCCCGCCGTGGTACTTCAAGGCACGCACCGTCGCGACGACCACCGCGACATCGGGACGCAGGCCGGACTTGCGGCACTTGATGTCGACGAACTTCTCGGCGCCGAGATCGGCACCGAACCCGGCCTCGGTGACCACGAGATCGGCCAGTCGCAGCCCGGCCCGCGTCGCCATCACCGAGCTGCACCCGTGCGCGATGTTGGCGAACGGCCCACCGTGCACGAAGGCGGGAGCGCCCTCCATCGTCTGCACCAGGTTGGGTGCGAGCGCGTCGCGGAGCAGTGCTGCCATCGCGCCGTCGGCACCGAGCTCGCGTGCGGTCACGGGTTCCATCGACCTCGTGTAGCCGATGACGATGTCGCCGATGCGTCGCTTCAGGTCGCCCCACGACTCGGTGAGGCAGAAGATCGCCATCAGCTCCGAGGCCACGACGATGTCGAAGCCGTCCTGGCGGGGGAAGCCGTTGACGTGCCCGCCCATGCCGACGACGACGTCGCGCAGGGCGCGGTCATTGGTGTCGAGGACTCGCTTCCACGTCACGCTGCGGACGTCGATGTCGAGCTCGTTGCCGTGGTGCACGTGGTTGTCGATCAGCGCCGACAGCAGGTTGTTGGCCGCCGCGATCGCGGCGAAGTCGCCGGTGAAGTGGAGGTTGATCTCCGTCATCGGCACCACCTGGCTCATACCCCCGCCGGCCGCGCCGCCCTTCATGCCGAACACCGGGCCCATCGACGGTTCACGCAGGCAGGCGACCGTGCGATGACCGAGACCGTGGAGGGCGTCGGTGAGACCCACGGTCGTGGTGGTCTTGCCCTCGCCGGGCGGGGTGGGCGACAGGGCGGTGATCAGCACCAGTCGACCGAGCGGCCGGTCGGCCAGGGTGGCCAGGTGGGTCAGGTCTACCTTGGCCTTGTAGTGGCCGTAGGGCACCAGGTGCTCCTCGGGGATCCCGAGGGTCTCCGCCGCGATGTCCCTGATCGGGCGCAGCACGGCCGCATTGGCGATCTCGATGTCGGACAGCATGGTCGTCGACCTCTCTTCGTGGTGCGTCTGTGCCCGTCGCCCTCAGCGGAAGACGACGGTCCGTTCTCCGTTGAGCAGCACTCGTGACTCGCAGTGCCACCGGACCGCGCGGGACAACACCTGCGCCTCGACGTCCCGGCCGGCCGAGACCAGCTGGGCCTGGTCGTAGTTGTGGTCGACGCGCAGCACGTCCTGCTCGATGATCGGGCCCTCGTCGAGGTCGGCCGTCACATAGTGCGCAGTCGCGCCCACCAGCTTGACGCCACGGTCGAAGGCCTGGTGGTAGGGCCGGGCTCCCTTGAAGCTCGGCAGGAACGAGTGGTGGATGTTGATGGCGCGGCCCGAGAGCTGGCGACACAGGTCGTCGGAGAGCACCTGCATGTAGCGCGCGAGCACGACCAGGTGCGCGCCGGTCTCGTCCACGAGCTCCATCAGTCGCTTCTCGGAGTCGGCCTTGGTCTCCGGCGTCACGGGGATGTGGTGGAAGTCGAGGCCGTACGAACGAACCAGTGGCCCGGCGTCGGGGTGGTTCGACACGACGGCCGTGGTCTCGATCTGCAGTGAGCCCGTGCTCGCCCGGAACAGCAGGTCGTTGAGGCAGTGCAGCTGCTTCGACACCATGATCACGGTCTTGTACGGCGCAGTGGCCCCCCACAGCTCGAACTCCATGTCGAAGGGCCTGGCGACGGTGGCGAACGCCGTACGCAGGTCGTCGGCGGACGCCGGCCCGGCGACCTCGAAGTCGATCCGCATGAAGAAGCGGTGGGTGAGCTTGTCGCCGAACTGCTGGCTCTCCACGATGTTGCCGCCCTGCGCGACGAGGAAGCCCGAGACGGCGTGCACGATGCCCGGCCGGTCCGGGCACGAGAGGATCAGCACGAAGTCGCCGGAGGGCGCGCTGGCCGGACCGGATCCGATCTGCATCTGCGACATGCTGGCTCCTGTGGGCGTCTCCGACGGCGAACTGTGTTGCGTGCAGCGAAACGCAGTCTGCGATACGCAACAGCCGCTGCGCTAGTCTCGCGCCATGACCAAGATGGCTGAGGTCGGTCCGAGTCGCGCCGAGTCGAGCGCCGTCACGGGCGCCGGAGTGCAGTCCGTCGACCGGGCGCTGGCCATCCTCGAGGTCCTGGCCCGCATCGGCGAGGCAGGCGTGACCGAGATATCCACGGAGCTCGGAGTCCACAAGAGCACGGCCTTTCGGCTGATGGCGACGCTCGAGGCCCACCGGCTTGTCGAGCAGACGGCCGAGCGCGGTCGCTACCGCCTCGGTGTCGGCATCCTGCGGCTCGCGGGTGCGACCACCGCGCGGCTCGACCTCGTGCAGGAGGCGCGACCCATCTGTCGCCAGCTCGCGTCCGACACCGGGGAGACGGTCAACATCGCCGTGCTCTCGGAGAGCTCCGCGCTCTATCTCGACCAGGTCGCCGGCTCGTCCGCGCTCCAGCCCCACAACTGGGTCGGCCAGCACATCCCGCTGCACGCGACCAGCAACGGCAAGGTGCTGCTGAGCGGTCTAGACGACTCAGGCCTCGACGCCGTGCTCGGCAAGCTGGCGACGTACACCCCGCAGACCATCACGAAGCGCGCCCGCCTGGGCGAGGAGCTGGACCGCGTTCGCGCCCAGGGTTATGCACTCGCCGTGGACGAGCTCGAGGTCGGGCTCACCGCGGTGGCGGCGCCGATCCGCAACGCCCATGGCGACGTGGTCGCGTCGATGAGTGTCTCCGGGCCGACCTTCCGGCTGCCCGCGAACCGCGTCGACGAGGTCGTCGCGCTCGTCATCGCAGCCGCCGTCGAGGTCTCGCACCGGCTCGGCTGGGGTCACCGCTAGCCTCGACCAATTTGCCCCGTTGGCCCGACCGCCCTTGACCATCCGGGGTTGCCGCACCATCCTCGAACTGTCTGGCTGGTTGCGCTCGGAGCATCCGGTTGCGACATACGCAACAGAACCACTGCCGAGAGTGAGTACGCCGTGCCGGATCTGCATGTGGACGGATCGTGGGTGGCAGCGCGCGCGGGTGCGCGCCGCGAGATCCGCTGCCCGGCCGACGGCGCCCTCGTCGCGGAGGTCGACGAGGCCGGGCCCGAGGACACCGAGGCCGCCATCGAGGCCGCACACCGCGCCTTCCACGACGGTGCCTGGTCGACCACCTCGAGCCGGGAGCGCGGTGACCTGCTGCTGCGGGTCGCCGACCTGCTGGAGCGAGACGTGGATCTGGTCGCGCGGATGGAGTCGCTCGACACCGGCAAGCGAATCGTCGAGAGCCACTACGACGTCGCCGACGTCGTGTCCGTCTTCCGCCACTACGGGCGCGTCGCCGCCGAGGACTCCGGCCGGGTCGTCGACACGGGCAACGCCGACGTCGTCAGCCGGATCGTGCACGAGCCCATCGGTGTCTGCGGCCTGATCACGCCGTGGAACTACCCGCTGCTCCAGGTGTCGTGGAAGGTCGCGCCATGCCTGGCCGCCGGCAACACGTTCGTGCTCAAGCCCAGCGAGCTCACCCCGCACACCGCGATCCACCTGATGCGCCTGCTCGCGGAGGCGGGCCTCCCGGCCGGTGTCGGCAACCTCGTCCTCGGAGCCGGTGCGACGGCGGGCGCCGCGCTCTCCACGGACCCACGCGTGGACATGGTGTCGTTCACCGGTGGTCTCGAGACGGGCCGGCGGATCATGGCCGCGGCGGCGGCGACGGTCAAGAAGGTCGCCCTCGAGCTGGGCGGCAAGAACCCCAACGTGGTGTTCGCCGACGCCGACCTCGAGGTGGCCCTCGACTACGCGCTGACCGCGGTCTTCCTGCACTCCGGCCAGGTCTGCTCGGCCGGAGCCAGGCTCCTGGTCGAGGAGTCGATCCACGATTCCTTCGTCGACGCCCTGGTCGAGCGCGCGCAGCGGATCCGGCTCGGCGGCCCCTTCGACGAGAAGGCCGAGACCGGTCCGCTCACCAGCGCGGCCCACCGGGACAAGGTCGAGGCGTACGTCGCCCGCGGGATCGCCGAGGGTGCCGTGCTGCGTTGCGGTGGTGCCCGCCCCGACGACCAGTCCCTGGCCGACGGCTTCTACTACCTGCCGACCGTGCTGGACGGTGTCACGAGCACCATGTCGGTGGCCCAGGACGAGTCGTTCGGGCCGGTGCTGACCGTCGAGACGTTCCGCGACGAGGACGAGGCGGTGGCGATCGCCAACGACAGCATCTACGGGCTCGCCGGCGCGGTCTGGACCCGGGACGCGGGACGGGCCGAGCGCGTCGCCGGTCGGCTGAGGATGGGCACGGTCTGGATCAACGACTACCACCCCTACGTCCCGCAGGCCGAGTGGGGCGGCTACAAGCAGTCCGGCACCGGGCGCGAGCTGGGGGCGGTGGGACTCGACGAGTATCGCGAGACCAAGCACGTCTGGCACAACATCCGCCCGGCCGTGCAGCACTGGTTCGAGGACTAGGCGGCGGGCGTGGGCGCGGACCGGTACGACATCGTCATCGTGGGTGGTGGATCGGCCGGGTGCGCGCTGGCCAACCGGCTCTCCGCCGACCCTGGCACCTCGGTCCTGGTCCTGGAGGCCGGCCACTCCGACTTCCGGCTCGACCCCCTGGTGCACATGCCGGCGGCGCTGCCGATCCCGATCGGCAACCGACTCTACGACTGGAAGTACAAGACCGATCCCGAGCCGCACATGAACGGACGCCGCGTCGTCCACGCTCGCGGGAAGGTCCTCGGCGGCTCGTCGAGCATCAACGGGATGATCTTCCAGCGCGGCAACCCGCTCGACTACGAGCGGTGGGGACGCGAGGCCGGCATGGCCGACTGGGACTACCTCCACTGCCTGCCCTACTTCAAGAAGATGGAGAACTGCCTCGCGGGCGCCGACACGTGGCGCGGTGGGGACGGGCCACTCGTGCTCGAGCGCGGGCCCGCGACCAACCCGCTCTTCGACGCCTTCTTCCGGGCCACGGTCGAGGCCGGCTACCCCGCGACCGATGACGTCAACGGCTACCGGCAGGAGGGCTTCGCGAGGTTCGACCGCAACGTCCACCGGGGTCGTCGGCTCTCCGCGGCTCGCGCCTACCTGCACCCGGTGATGCACCGCAAGAACCTGCGCGTGGAGACGCTGGCGCTGGTGACCGGGGTCCGGTTCCAGGGGAAACGAGCGACCGGCGTCGACTACCTCCGCGGCGGGTTGCTGAAGCGGCACGTCGAGGCCGGTGACGTGATCCTGTGCGGCGGTGCGATCAACACCCCGCAGCTGCTGCAGCTGTCGGGAGTCGGCGACGAGGGCCTCCTCCGCGAGCAGGGTGTCGACGTGGTCCACCACTCGCCGGGGGTGGGGGAAAACCTCCAGGACCACCTCGAGGTGTACATCCAGTACGCCTCCAAGCAGCCCGTCTCGATCGCGCCCGGGCTCCGGTGGCGGATGCGGCCCAAGATCGCCTACGACTGGCTGTTCCACCGCCGCGGGCTGGGCGCCACCAACCACTTCGAGGGCGGCGGCTTCGCGCGCAGCAACGACGACGTCGACTACCCCAACCTGATGTTCCACTTCCTGCCGGTCGCCATCCGGTACGACGGGTCGTCGCCCACGAAGGGGCACGGCTACCAGGTGCACATCGGGCCCATGTACGCCGACACCAGGGGCTGGGTCCGGATCAAGTCGCGGGACCCGAAGGTGCACCCGTCGATGCAGTTCAACTACCTCTCGACACCTACAGACCGGCGGGAGTGGGTGGAGGCGATCCGGGCGGCGCGCAACATCCTCAACCAGCCCGCGTTCGCGCCGTACAACGACGGCGAGCTGTCTCCCGGCCCGAGCGTCGAGACCGACCAGGAGATCCTCGACTGGGTGGCGGCCGACGCCGAGACTGCGTTGCACCCGTCGTGTACGGCGAAGATGGGCGTGGACGAGATGTCAGTGGTCGATCCGGCCACGATGAAGGTGCACGGCGTCGAGGGCCTCCGGGTCGTCGACGCCTCTGTGTTTCCCTATGTCACCAACGGCAACATCTACGCGCCGGTCATGATGGTGGCCGAGAAGGCCGCCGATCTCATCGCCGGAAACACACCGCTCCCGGCGGTGGAGGCGCCGTACTACCGCCTTCGTGGCGGCTCACCGCTGTACCCACCGGGCGACAGCCGGAACGACCTCACCAACGATGTAGGGGAGAAGCAGCCATGACGGCAGCCCAGTCACCGGCACTGTCAGTCGAGGGTCTCTGGAAGATCTTCGGAGCACGCGCCGACAAGATCATCGGGACGCCCGACGCGGATCTCTCGCGCGCCGACCTGAAGGCCAAGACCAACTGCGTGGTCGGGGTCAAGGACGTCTCCTTCGAGGTCGCCCCGGGCGAGGTGTTCGTCGTGATGGGCCTGTCGGGCTCGGGCAAGTCGACCTTGGTCCGGTTGCTCACGCGGCTGATCGAGCCGACCAGCGGGACCGTCGCGCTCAACGGGATGGACATCACCTCCGCCTCCGCAAGCGAGCTGCGCGACGTACGCCGCAAGCAGGTCTCCATGGTCTTCCAGCACTTCGGCCTGCTGCCGCACCGACAGGTCATCGACAACGTCGCCTACGGCCTCGAGGTGCGCGGCGTCGGCAAGAAGGAGCGTCGCGAGAAGGCGTCCGAGATCATCGAGCTCGTCGGGCTGACGGGCTACGAGAAGTCCTACCCCGACCAGCTCTCCGGCGGCATGCAGCAGCGCGTGGGCCTGGCGCGAGCGCTCGCCGGCGACCCGGAGATGCTGCTCTTCGACGAGCCGTTCTCGGCCCTCGACCCGCTGATCAGGCGCGACATGCAGAACGAGGTCATCCGCCTGCACCGCGAGCTGGGCAAGACGATGGTCTTCATCACCCACGACCTCGCCGAGGCACTCAAGCTCGGTGACCGGATCATGATCTTGCGCGACGGAGAGATCGTGCAGATCGGGACCCCCGACGAGGTCGTGGCCCAGCCCGCCGACGACTACGTCAAGGACTTCGTCTCCGAGGTGCCCAAGGCCCACGTGCTCACGCTGAAGTGGGTGATGCGCGAGCCGCGTGCGGGGGAGTCGATGGACGGCCCGGCGCTGCCCGTGTCGACGATCGTGCGCCAGGCAGCACGTGCCGCCATCGCCTCCGATGCCCCCATCCGGGTGATGGACGGCGACACCCTGGTCGGCGTGGTGGACGAGGAGGACATCATGCGAGTCGTGGTGGCCGAGGAGGAGCCGTGAGCGAGCTTGGGCCGCCGATGGCCAACCGGGACAGCATCCACGACCGCGGCACGACGATCACCGCGACCCGGCCCGTCGAGCCCGGCGCAGCGCCGCCGGTCGCGGAGGACGCCGGGCTGAGCCGCTGGATCCCCGCCCTCGCCGTGGTCGTCGTCTGGGTCGTGATCCACTACTTCACCAAGGGCAACAACACGCTCGCCCTGCCCGGTCGTGAGCACACCGACCTCCACCAGTCGCTCACCGACTTAAACAACACCTTGCTCGCCAGCCGCGACACCAACCCGGTCATGCAGTTCACCAACTCGATCTCCGAGGTCCTGCGCGACCTCTTCGACTGGGTGCAACGGATGGTCGCGCGACCCAACCTGCCGCGGCCCGTGCCCGAGATCGGCTGGCTGGGCGTCATCGCCATCGCCACCTGGGTGGGCTACGCGATCGCGAGCTGGCGGATCGCAGTGCTCGTGCTGGTCTCGTTCCTCTCCTTCGGCGTCTTCGGCTACTGGCAGGACTCGATCGACCTGCTGATCGTCACCGGCATGGCCGTGGGCATCGCCGTGATCGTCGGGATGCCGCTGGCCGTCCTGGCCGGCACGAGCCCGCGGGCCAACAAGGTGATCACCGTCGCCCTCGACTTCATGCAGACGATGCCGACCTTCGTCTACCTCGTGCCGGTCGTGCTCTTCTTCGGCATCGGGGTCGGCGGCGCCGTGGTCTCGACACTCATCTACGCCGTCCCGCCGCTCGTGCGGATCGCGAGCTTCGGTATTCGTGAGGTGTCCACCACGACGATCGAGGCCACCGACTCGTCCGGCCAGACGTACTGGCAGCGGCTGCTCAAGGTGCAGCTCCCGATGGCTCGCAAGACCATCATCGTCGGGCTCAACCAGACCACGCTGGCCGCCTTGTCCATGGCCACCATCGCGTCCTACATCAACGGCCCCGGCCTCGGGAAGCCGGTTCTCAACGCGCTCGTCGCCAACGACTTCGGCGGCAGCTTCGTCCCCGGCGTGCTGATCGTGGTGATGGCGGTGATGCTCGACCGGACGACCACCGCCGCGAGCGAGCGCTCGGAGAAGGTGGCCCGCGGAGGCGGCGGCAATGTCCGGCTGCACCGGATGATCCTGGCCGGTTCGGGGCTGGTCGCCCTCGTGGCGGTCTACCTGTCGCGGCGAGAGCTGAGCCTCGCCGAGTTCCCGAAGTACTCCGCGGGCGCCAAGGTCGCCGACGCTGCGGACAACGCGATGGGCGGAGTCGTCGACGTGGTGGGCGGGCTTGCGAGCTCGATCAAGGACCGCCTCACCGACTGGTTCCTCAACCCCATGCAGTCGTTGCTCGCCGAGTCACCGTGGTGGCTCGCGGGGCTGGCGATCGCGGCCCTCGCCTTCGTCTTCGGCGGCGTCCGCGCCCTGGTGACGACCGTCGTCTGCCTGGCCGGCATCTGGTACCTCGACCTGTGGCACGACGCGATGATCAC
>JBDSPC010000009.1:0-3869 GCA_039914485.1 Nocardioides sp. | reverse complement strand
CACGGCTGGCGCTCGCGCGGCATCGTCGACGACATGGTGTGGATGCGCGGCTTCTGACCGGGCTGGGTCACCGACCCGGTTGGGTTCTCGACCGGCGGTCCGCGACAATGGCCGCCAGAGACCCACCGATGAGGAGAGTGCACGTGGCCGACAACGACCGCCCGGTCCTGACCGGACTGATCGCGCTGGTCGCCGTCGCCGCGGTGATCGGCATCATCGGCGGCCTGGCCGCGCTCGTCGGCAGCAAGGTCCTCGGCCTCGACGGTGACCCCGCGGCCTCTGCCCAGGACCGCTCCACCAGCGACGCCTCGCTCTACCTGCCCGAGCCGACGATCACGTCCGAGACCGTGGTGCCCGAGACGCCGGCGTCCCCCACCGTCGAGACGACCGACCCGTCGTCGAGCGAGGCGACCAGCGAGATCTCGCTGACCGCCGGCCAGACGGCCGTCACCGCCATGCAGCAGATCGACCTGACCGGCACCTACGCCGCCGGTGAGGGCGCGATCCTCCAGGTGCAGCAGAAGGTCGGGGGCGGTGAGTGGCAGGACTTCCCGGTCACGATGACCGTCAGCAACCAGACGTTCGGCGGCTACATCCAGACCGGCCAGCCCGGCGAGAACACCTTCCGCGTGATCGACACCGACAAGGACGTCCTCTCCAACGAGGTCGTCGTCACCGTCGGCTGAGCAGGTCCACGCGGCGGGTGAAGTAGCCCACCCACGCGGTGCCGAGCGCGGCAGCGGTGCCCATCACCAGGCAGGCCGTGGCGAGCGGCGCGACGGCCGCGACAGCGCCGACGAGCAACACCCCGCCGGAGGCGCCGATGTCGCCACACAGGCGCCAGCCGCCCAGGTATTGCGCACGTCCGTCGACCGGGGCCGTGTCCGCGCCGAGCGTCATCACGATGCCGGATCCGAGGCCGTTGCCCATGGCCATCAGCATCATCACGGCGCCGATCGCCACGGCGGTGGTCGCCATCGGGAGGAGGAAGGCTCCGACGGCGGTGGTCGCGACGACGGGTACGGCGACGACGAACCGCCCGTAGTTGTCCATCAGCCAGCCGCCGGGGAAGAAGAAGGCGATGTCGACCGCGGCCGCGGCGGCGAAGATCAGCGAGGTGGTGCTGGCCGCGAGGCCGACGTGCTCGGCCCACAGCGGCAGCAGCACCGTGCGCAGCGACCGCGACGCGGAGATGACGATGACGGCCACCCCGACCGTGAGCAGGGTGCGCCGGTGCGCGATCAGGACCGAGGCGACCGACAGGTGCTCCGCCGTGGCGCGACGCTCGGAGCCGAAGTCGGGCATCGCCCGCGCCAGCAGGGCCGAGGAGAACGACATGGCGGCGGCCAGCCAGAAGACCCACGTCAGGCCACCGACGTGGATCAGTCCCGCGCCGACCAGCGGGCCGATGAAGACACCGACCCGCATGCTGCCGCCCAGCCCCGACATCGCCCGCGCCCGGTAGGCCAGGGGGACGGCGTCGATCATGTAGCCCTGCCGCGCCATCATGAAGACGGTCCAGGTCATGCCGCTGAAGACGACCGCCAGCCCGAGGGCGACCACCGAGTCCGTGAGGGCCGCGAAGGCCATCGCCACCGCGTCGAGGGACCCGACCGTGGTCTGTGCCCGTCGCTCTCCGATCCGCGCGACCAGGGCGCCCGCCGGCAGGGAGGCGATCAGGCTGCCGATCATGAGCAGCGCCACCATGAAGGCGGCCGTCGGGACATCGGCACCGAGCTCGAGGGCGCGCAGCGCCAGGATCGGCATCACGGCACCGTGGCCGATCGCACTGACGATCGAGGGGCCGTACGCCGCCAGGGCGACGTCGCGGAGGCGGAAGTCTGCCTCGGGGCCCCCTGAAGTCACCGTGCCATTGTCAACTCTCGCTCGGACATCGGGTGCACCGGGCCGACAGGCTCAGCCTTCCGCGGGCCAGCCACGCGCTGGCCGAGCACGACGCTGCCGATGACGAGCAGCACGCCCAGCGCCTGGGCGGTGCCGAACGCCTCGTGGGCGAACGCGACGCCCAGCGCCGTACCCACCACCGGGTTGAGCAAGCCGATCAGCGACACGGCGCCGGCGGGCATGGCGCGCAGGCCGGTGAACCAGCAGACATAGGCGAGACCGGTGCCGACGATCGCGATCCATGCGTAGCCGAGGACGGCCGACAGGTCGACCGCGGGCGGCGTGCCCTCGACGATCAGGGCGACGGGGAGCAGGGCCAGTCCGCCGACGACGAGCTGCCAGGAGACGAGGGTGATCATGTCGACGGGCGGGGTCCAGCGCTTGATCAGCACGAAGCCGAGCGCGCTCACCAGCACCGAGCCGGTCGCCCCGGCCAGCCCGAGCGCGGTCACTCCGTCAGGACTCTTGAGCACCAGCAGGGTGACCCCGGCGATGCCGATGAAGGCCGCGGCGATCCGGGCCAGGGCGGCACGCTCGCCGATGATCAGCCAGGCGAGGGCCATCACCGCCAGCGGCGACGCGGCCTGGACCGTCGAGGCGAGGCCGCCGGGCAGGTAGTAGGCCGAGACGAAGATCAGCGGGAAGAAGAGGCCGATGTTGAAGAGGCCCAGCACGACGGCCTTCCACCACCAGTCGCCCGTCGGCAGCTGACGCCGCCAGGCGAGCAGCACGAGGCCGATCGGGAGGGCGCGGACCAGCGCCGCGAAGAGCGGGCGGTCGGGCGGCAGGAACTTCTCGGTGACGATGTAGGTCGTGCCCCAGGCGGCCGGGGCGACCGCGGTCAGGAGGATGATCCCGAAGCGGCTCCGCAAAATAGTTTCCATGGAAGATATAATCTCTGCCGAGGCAGATATATTCCACTTCGTGAGAGATGACTTGGACCACGTCGCACGGATCCAGGAGCAGTGGGCGCGCGAGCGGCCCGACCTCGACACCAGCGCCATGGGCATCATCGGCCGACTGCACCGGCTGGCGGACGCGCTGCACGCCGAGCTCCGCCCGGTGTTCGAGCAGGCGGGACTGAGCGACGGGGACTTCGACGTGCTCGCTGCGCTGCGGCGCGCCGGCGACCCGTTCGCCCTGACCCCCGGTCAGCTCGCCGAGTCCACGATGATCACCTCGGGCACCGTGACCAAGCGCGTCGACCGGCTCACGGCCGCGGGGCTGGTGACGCGCGATCGCGTCGAGCACGACGGTCGCGTACGCCGCATCGCTCTCACCGCAGCCGGCCGCGACCTCGTCGACGACGTGGCCGGGATCCACTTCGCCAACGAGGAGCGGCTGCTCTCCGGTTTCACCGAGATGGAGCGCTCGCGGCTGACGCACCTGCTGACCCAGTGGACGCGCTCGCTGGGAATCTGAGGGCCCGATCGCCGGGTGGCGGCATACGACACGTGGATGGCCCTCGAGCATGTCGTCTGCCGCCAGTTGCCGGGTACGGCGGGCCAGCCGCAGTGAGCGAAGCGTCAGCTCGGGATCCAGTCGAACGTGTCCGGGTTCGGGCCGAGCCGTCCGGCCTCGCCGACATCGAGAGTGTCGACGGACGCCATCTGGTCGTCCGTGAGCGACCAGTCGAAGAGGTCGAAGTTCTGCTGCATCCGCTCGCGGTGCATCGACTTCGGGAAGACGATGTCGCCGCGCTGGATGTGCCAGCGCAGCGCGACCTGGGCCGGCGACTTGCCGACGAGCGCGGACAGCTCACCCATCACGTCGTCGTCGTGGACCTTGCCCTGCGCGATCGGCGACCACGCCTCGGTGAGCACACCGTGGCGGGCGTTCGCCGCACGGACGTCCTCGTTGGTGAAGAACGGGTGCACCTCCACCTGGTTGACGACCGGGACGACACCAGTGGCGTCGACGATCTTGTCGAGGTGGGCGGGCTGGAAGTTGGAGACGCCGATCGA
>JBDSPC010000528.1:0-2830 GCA_039914485.1 Nocardioides sp. | reverse complement strand
GTGACCTTGCCGTTCGCGTCGATGACGCCCCGGGCGACCTGCTTGGTGCCGATCTTGGCCAGGACCTTGCCGGTCGGGTCCTCGTTGGGCGCGGTGACAGTGACCTTGACCTTGGCGTTCCTGCCGGCGGCGACCTTCTTGGCCTTCGCGGCCACGGTCGACTCGTTGGCGGCGACCGTCACCGAGCCCACGGACGTGGGGGCGGCGGTGCTGGTGCACACGAACTCGGCGTTGCTGCCGTTGCTCAGGGTCCCGACCAGCTTGAACGCCGCGGGAGCGCCCACGACGTAGGTGCCGGCGGCCGGGGTGGCGAACGCGGCGTTCTTGCCGTTGATGTCCGCGCTGGACGTGCCGTTGCCGTTGTCGACGAATGCCGTCGGGGCGACTGCGAGTGCGCCGGCGCCGACTGCGACGTCACCGAGGGTCAGCTTGTAGTCGGTCATGTCGACCTTCGTCACGCCGAACTGGGTGAACAGATCCTTGGCCTGGTTGGGGATCGTGACCTTGTTCTTCATGTCGAGCAGGTCGGCCGGCACGTCGAAGCCCGCGGGCGCCGTCGGCGGCAGGGTCACGTCGGTGGCGACGTTGACCGGGAAGGTGCCGGCAACCGCGTTGACGCAGCTGTAGTTGTTGGTCGCCACGCCGGCGTTGGCGGCCGGGGCTGCCATCGTGACGAGCGCGCTGGCGCCGAGGGCCGTGGCGGCCACAGCGGCACCGAGGCGCAGAGATGAGGTGTGAAGCATGAAGAGTTTCCTCCCGTTGTGGTGCGGACGGTCACACTCAAGCACACGAGCCCCAACCGCAACAGCAGGCATCGGTGCGGCGTTACCGTGGGCACCATGTCGACCGCGTGGCAGGACCCCGACTCCGTCTCACTCATGTTGGACGACCTCGAGACCTGGGCGGTCGTCGGTCTCTCGGACAACCCGTCGCGCACGGCCTGGTCGATCGCGCAGCTGCTGCAGTCTCGCGGCAAGCGGATCGTGCCGATCCACCCGAGCGCGGTCCCCGTGCACGGCGAGCAGGGCTACGCCACCCTGGCCGACGTCCCGTTCCCGATCGACGTGGTCGACGTGTTCCGGCGCTCCGAGGACGCCGGCGAGTTCGCCGACCAGGCGGTGGCCGTGGGCGCCAAGACCGTGTGGTTCCAGCTCGGCGTGATCGACGAGGCCGCCTTCGACCGGACGATCGCCGCGGGCGTGCCGATGGTGATGGACACCTGCCCGGCCATCGAGTGGCGCAAGCGCGGCCGGTGAAGGTCCCCTCCGGACCGGGTCTGCCCGACGGCCTGGTCATTCCCGACAGCGACCTCGTCGAGCGCTTCTCCCGCTCGCCCGGTCCCGGCGGCCAGTCCGTCAACACCAGCGACAGCCGCGTCGAGCTCGAGCTGGACCTCCGCACGGCGACGTCGCTGTCCGACGTGCAGCGACGGCGGGCCCTGCAGCGCTGGCCGGGCGGGGTGATCGCGATCGCAGCCTCCGAGCACCGGTCCCAGCACCGCAACCGGGCCGCTGCCCGCGAACGCCTGGCCGACCTGTTGCGTACGGCGCTGGCCCCGCCTCCGCCGCCACGCCGGCCGACGAAGCCCACCCGTGGCTCGAAGGAGCGCCGCCTGAAGGCGAAGAAGGAACGCAGCCACCTCAAGTCGATGCGCGGGCGCGTCAGCGACTGATCTGCGCGAGTGTCTCCTCCATCACCCACTGCGCACCGACGGTGTCGTCGAGCGGCATGCCCGGCGACTCGGTGAGCCCTGCGGCGAGGCACCGGTTGACCTCGTCGATCTCGTGGACGTAGCCGCGTCCGCGGACCGGGAAGTCGAGGGTCTCTGCGTCGCCGCCGTTGCGGCGGACCACGAGCCGGGTCGGGTGGTGGAAGCGAGGGGCGATCTCGATGGAGCCCCCGGTGCCCCACACCACTGCCCGCCCGGGCGACTCGGTGGTGAGCGAGCAGGCCAGTGAGGCGGCGCGCCCGTCGGCGTACGACAGGTGGATCACCGCGCTGGCGTCGACCCCGTTGGGGTAGCGGGTGCCGCTCGCCGTCACGGAGTCCGGGGTGCCGAGGAAGTGCTGGGCGATCGAGATGACGTAGACGCCGAGGTCGAGGGTGGCGCCGCCGCCCAGCTCGGGGGCGAACAGGCGGGAGGCTGGGTCGTAGGCACGGAATGCGCCGAGGTCTGCCTGGACCGCGATCACGTCACCGATCACGCCATCGGCGACGAGCCGCTTCGCCTCGACGACGGCCGGCTGGAAGCGCGTCCACATCGCTTCCATGCAGAAGATCCCGCGCTCGCGGGCGAGGGCGACGATCTCGTTGGTGTCGGCGAGCGAGGCAGTGAAGGCCTTCTCGACCACGATCGGCGTGCCGGCCTCGAGGGCAGTGATCGCGAGGGCGTGGTGCTGCGGGTGCGGCGTCGCGATGTAGATGACGTCGACGTCGGCGGTCACCAGGTCGGCGTACGAGAAGCCGTCCTCCACGCCGTGGCGCGCCCCGAAGTCACGCGCGCGTTCGACCGAGCGCGATCCGATGGCCACGACCTCGGCGCCATCGACGTGCGCGAAGTCGGCGAGGAAGACCTCGGCCATCGATCCTGTCCCGGCGACTGCCCAACGTGTCGTCATGATCAGAAGCCGACCTTGTGCGCGCCGCTCGAGGCGTCGCGGACGACCTGCCCCTTGGCGCGAGCCGTCTCGACCAGCGAGGCCTCGAACTCGACGAGCTTGTGCTGGAGAGCCTCGTCGGACGTGCCGAGGATCCGGGCGGCCAGGATGCCGGCATTGCGCGCGTTGCCGATGGCCACCGTCGCGACCGGGATGCCGGCGGGCATCTGCAC
>JBDSPC010000521.1:0-13392 GCA_039914485.1 Nocardioides sp. | reverse complement strand
TTGGACGAGGTCGCCACCACCGTGACTGCTGAGCTTGGGCGTCCCACCCGTTACGACGCCGAGACACTGGAAGAGGCGTACGCTTCCCGCGCCTCCTACGGAGCTCCGAGCTGGCTGGTCGATGCCTGGATCTCCACGTACACCTCCATCGCGACTGGCGAAGTCGCCGGCGTGACCGATGACGTCGAGCGGCTCACCGGACACCGGGCCACCTCCCTTGCCGAACTCCTCCGCAGCGGCAGCAACGCGTACTAGTCACGCACTCCCGCTGTCTTCGCCAGGTCCGGAGCGGAGCCCCACATGCGCCTGAAGACGACGGAAAGACTGATCGCGGCTGTGAGAGTGCGTCCGGCAACGTGGGCCTGCCAACATGCTGACTAGAACGCACCGCCGCCACCCGGCTGGGGGGAGCTCGCGTCACAGCACTACTGGCCCCGCCTGCAGAGCGGTGCGGGTGTTCGCTGAAGCATGGCCCTGCGCATGAGGCACTTCCTCGCCAAGACGAGTGCCGCAGCTGGCCTTCGAGTCGGTTCCGGTGCGCATCCGCGCGTATGTCGGCAACGTCGTCGCCCGCCCTTGATTCCCGGCACGGCGTCCTGGTCTGGGAGCCGCGGCGGATCGTGCCGGTCTATGCCGTCCCGGACAGGGACATACGCGGCACGACCTCTCCCGCCGACTCGCAGCCCCCGGCACCCGATCCCGCCGAACTCCCACCCGTCCTGGGCCCTGAGAGCTTCGAGCCGGGGACGGTCGTCGACCCGTCCGTGGGCGACCGGGTCGTGGTTTGGGCCGGATTCGTATCCGACGACGCAGACCTCGACGGCTTGGTCGTGCTCGACTTCGCGTCCTTCGACCGATGGCTGGCCGAGGACGAGGAGCTGGTCGGACATCCGCACGACCCGTTCAAGCGCATCGACGTCCTGCGCTCACAGCGGCACGTGGATGTCTCCCTCGACGGGACCGCGATCGCCGACACCGACGACGCCTTGGTACTGCTCGAGACCCACTTGCCGCCCCGCTACTACCTGCCCTCGGCGAGGTGGACTTGTCCCGCCTCACCCCCAGCGGCACCCGCAGCATCTGCGCTTACAAGGGCCACGCGTCGTACCTCTCGACCACGGACGGCCAGGCTGCTGGACGCGACATCGCGTGGACCTACCCCGAGCCGCTGGACGAGGCGCTGCGTGTGGGCGACCGCATCGCCTTCTGGAACGAACGCACCGACATCCGCGTCGACGGTGAGCTGCAGCCCCGGCCGGTGAAGCCCTGGTCGACACCGGCGGAGAAGGCCGCAATCGACGTCGAACGGCTCGAGTTCGGTTGATCTGCCTCGGCGCCTACTGCACCTTCACGTCCCCGCATCGTGCGCAGTGCAAGCAGGAAACCGCGCTGACCGGCTCACCGCCCCAACGCTGCGCGACACCCACGACCCGCAAGTGGAGGGGATTCCCGCACTTGCAGACCGGCTGACTCGTCTCCGCCCGCCGTTGGCGCAACCAGCGCAACATTCCATGACGATGCCACAACACTTCCCGAGAGGCCAGCACGCCGGTCGGATGTTCGAGCTGACGCGCTCCTCGGCACGACCTGCGCCTGGCCGTCGCGCCAGATCGAGGTCGACGTCAGAGACCGACGCTTCGCCATGTCCCGGAGCCTGAACACGAGTAGGACCCGGCTGCTTCCGCTCGTCGGGGCAGATCCGGGCGGTTCCCGCATAAGAAACCCCGAGAGGGCGTTCCGATCGAGCTTGACGTTGTTGGCCGCCGGCGTCCCGCGGGGCTGTCGGATGCGGGACGCCGGCGCGGTCGGGTGTCAGCGTCTCGATGTTGCTTCCGCGAGGCCGGCCTTGGCAGCGATGCGTTGGCGTTCGATAGCGCGGTAGACGGTGGAGCGGCCGACGCCGAACAGGTCGGCCACCTCGGCGGTGCTGTATTCGCCGCTGTGCACCAGCGATACGAGGTGCGCTTCCCGGCGACGGTTGAGCTTGGGCTGCTTGCCCCGGAGCCGGCCCTTGGCCTTGGCGACCTTCATGCCTTCCTGGGTACGAAGCCGGATCAGGTCGGACTCGAACTCGGCGACCATGGCAAGGACGTTGAACAGCAGCCGGCCGACCGCGTCGGTCGGGTCGTACACGGATCCGCCGAGACTCAGGCTGATCTGCCGGGTCGTGAGCTCGTCGGCGATCTCTCGAGCATCGGGGCAGCGCCCGACTCCAATAGACGCTCCCCAATTGCGGCTGCAAGGGCGACCGGCCAGCGACCGGCCCGCAACGGGATCGCCCATCGGACCAATTCAGATGACACGACACAACCCCGCAAACTCGGCATCGGCGACGACGGGAAGACTGTCCCTGTGAACGCAGAAAATCTGATGCAACGGCTGGCCGATGTGATCAACGGACATCGCTGGGACGAGCTGCCTGGCCTGCTTGCCCCCGACTTCTTGTGCCGGTACGTCCACACGGGCGAGAAGTTCGACCGCGAGGCCTGGGTGCAGGTCAACGCTGATTACCCCGGCTTCCAAAACTTTGTCTTGGAGGACTGCGTAACTAGCGGCGAGCGTGCCGTGGGAAGGGCACACGTAACCGGACTCAACGATGGGGAGCTTGAGCAGTTCGGCGTGGCAACTTTCATTACAGTGCGCAACGGACTCATCGTTGACCTCACCGAGGTCTGGACCGACATCAACGCCGGTCCTCCTGGCGATAGGCGCCCGCAGTAGCTCTCGACACCGGAAGCGGATCCCTATTCGGGGACCATCCGGATCTGCTTGTTATGCACGTGATCCTTCAGGACATTTCGACCAGCCGTTGTGGCTGCCTGTCGACGGAGCTGGAGGCCCCGAGATGTCCCTGCTCGATCCGTGTCTGATTCGTTCTCGAGGACCATCGGGCCAGGTGGTGGTCCGGCTCGGGATGCCTTTGGTCGACGACTATCTGGAGTTCATGGAAGGGCGTTGCCGGCCGAACACTGTGCTGGCTGCGGCCAACGACCTGCGGGTGTTCTTCGGCGTCATCGCCAAGCCACCGGACGAGGTCGTTGCGTCGGACGTGCTGGGATTCATCACCGCACAACGCACCGGCCGCACCAGCATCGAGCCGTACTGTGATGGCGTGAGTCAACAGCGTCCGGACTTCCGCGGGATGACAGTGAACGAGGCCCTTGCCACAGCGGGCCTGATCGAGCAGTGGGATGCAGCGATCGAGGCGGGCAATCGCAATGGCGCGGTCGAAGTGCTGAAGAAGGTCTTGATGAGCGAGAGCTGCGCCGCTTCAACCGTGGATGCGGTCCTGGCCGAGCCCTCGAAGTACGGATACCCCCGCCGAACTTGAAGCATCCGGAGCTGCCGCGATCCGCGCTGTTGTCCCGCTCAACGATCGACTGTGGGACGCTTAGCCGAAGCTTGATAGTTCGTTTGCTCAGGTCACGCTGGCTGAAGTCGAGTCAACCTGGTGCGACCGACACCTTCCCCAAGTCGACCGAGACGGCACCGGGGTTCAGGCGTGAGGCTCGCGACCGGCCGATAGCTCCCGACGCACACGGCTGGCGTGCCGGTTCAGTTCTTCCAGATCCCTGCCCTGCGGTGATGTCGCCGAGAAGGCATCGACGATGTCACGCACGTGGGCGTCCAAGCGTGGCCTCAGCGTCGGGTCGTGGGCCGCACCGCCGACTTGAGCGATGAGGTCCAGAGTTCTGTGCAGCACCGTGGGATGGGCGACCGCGTAGAAGCGCATGGCATCGAGCACGTGCTCGAGGACGTCGATGAGGGAGGCGCGGGGTGCGATCACCCGCAGCATTCCCTGGGCGTCGTAACGGTAAGGGCTCGGCACAGGGCGACCAGCCAGCGCCACGAGGCCGGTCGCCAGGTTGTCGAGGGCGTTGATGGCCGTGTAGGGGTCGTTGGTGCCGGGGGAAAGGGCCCGGACCGCCATCTCTTCCAGCAGCAGGGCTGGGAACTCGACGTCCTTCTCGGGTGTTCGAGCGCTTCCGACCCGGATGGCCCGCCGGATCGATCTACGCCCGTTCTCGTCGACCGGGTGAGCCGACCGAAGAACGGCGACCACCGCGCCTGGGGCGACATATTCCCCCGGGCGGACTCGAAGGTCGACGACGAGGTCGTGCTCAGCAGCGAAAGCCAGCAGGCTCGCTACATCGACCCCCTGCACGTACCCCGTCTCGACTGACGTGAGTGCCGCCCCGTCGCGATCGGCTACCTTCTCCGCTGCTGGCCCACCGGTTCCCTCCCCGTCTGCCTCGCTGGCGTCTTCTGGGTACAGCCGGTCGACGGCGCCGAGGAGGTCAGCACGGACCTGTTCGGCCAGGGTCCACACCTGGACGGAGTCGCTGATGTGGTGGATGAAGTAGACCAGCACGGCGATGGACAGCACGGCCAGCAGGACCGCTACGTTCACCGCTAGGTGCGGGACGAAGTAGTCCCCGGGACTGCTGTCGCTGAGCACGCGGATCGACCGCAGAACCATCAGGCTGTACAAAAAGGTCGCGACGAAGATGCCCAGCACGAACTGGTTGCCGCGATCGGCCATGAAGTTCCGCACCAGCCGAGGCCCGTACGTCGATGACGACAACGCCAGGACTGCGATGGTGATCGAGAACGTCGTGGAGGCGACGGTCAGCATGGAGCCGGCGATGGCGCCAAGCAGATCCCTGCTGCCCGACTCACCTACCCGGGTGATCAAGGCACCGAGTGCGCCGAGGTCCGCGTCGCCGATTCGCTGGTCGATGTAGATAAGGCTTTCGGCGAGGATGATCGCTGCCAAGCACAAGAGCGCGGGGATGAACCAGAAGCTTTGCCGAAGGCGAGACCACAGGTTCATGGGCGGGTCGTCTCGCCCGGGCTGAGCGCGTCGAGGAGGGCTGGTCCGCCCTCGACGACCAGCACGTCGGACCCGGTCACTACTCCCGCATCGGCCAGCGCTCCCAGCACCGCGACGATCACCTGGTGTTGAGCCACCCGAGTCTCCATTTGTCTGGCCCCGGACCAGAAGCGAAGGTCCATGCGGACCGTGGCGGAACCCACCTCTTGGAGTAGCGCTTGAGGTGGCGGGTCGTGCAACACTACCGGCACGTCCCGCATGGCCGCTTCGGCGACGAGAACTGCTTGCCCGAGGTCGGCGCGGTCGTCGATGTCGAGAGGGATGATCGACCGGACGTACTCGTAGCCGGTCTGCACGGTGACCACCTCGGAGTGGATCACCGAGTTCGGGATCAACGCCTTTCGACCGTCAAAGGTCCGCACGATGGTGCTGGTCAGACTGATCTTGCTGACTGTGCCGGCGGTGTCCTGGACGGCGATCTGGTCGCCCACGCGGAAGATGTCACGTGCCAGGATCACGATTCCGGCAAACATGTTGCCGAGCACGGTTTGGAAGGCGATGCCGGCTGCGATCGACAGGACGCCGATCCCGCCCAGGGCGTTGACCGGTCTGATGCTGTGAAAGATCACGGTCAGCGCGGCGGCCACTGATAGCAGGATCGTGACGGTCTGGCCGAGTGCCCCAAACAGGTCGCTGGCGCTGGGTGAGCGACCTCGCCATCGGAGGACTCGGCCAAGGACCCACCGCACGACGCGTCCAAGCACCCACCCGGCCGCCAACAAGCCGACGCCGAGCAGAATCGCGTTCCATGTCACCGGGGGAAGGTCGAGGCCCGTCACAGGAAGAGTGTCGTTTGCTCGAGCTGACTCATGGCACGACCTTGACATAGATGAGAGCCGGCAAAGGAGCCGGCAAGGAAGCAGAGAGAGTCTGATCGCCTACGTCGTGTCGGAGTCCGCGACTGTCTCGGGTGACGACGGATGGAGTTCACCTATCTCGTGAACTCTCACCGAGGTGACCCGCATACCGGTCATTTCGACGACCTCGAGCTCACGGTTTCGCGCGCACCGACACCGGTGACTGTAAATGCGTCGGTGCTGTCGCCGACCCGCGGGACGCGGCCCAGGCGGGCGATGATATGTCCCGCCACTGTTTCGTAATCGCCATCATCGCGAAGGTGGATGCCGGTCCGTTCGGCGAAGTCCTCGAGCGTGAGCCCACCGGACACGAGGTCCGCGTCATGGTCCGGACCGGTGACGGGGTCGTATTCGTCGCGGATCTGGCCCCCGATCTCCTCCACCAAGTCCTCGAGGGTCACGATGCCGTCGGTCCCGCCGTACTCATCAACCACGAGGGCGAGGTGGTCCCTTGTTGCCGCATCAGCTTCACAGTCGGAAGCACGGAGTTCGTGGCGGGGAGGGTGAGGATGTCGCGTTGCAGTTCGCTCACCTGTCTTTCATCACCAGCTCCGACGTCCAGGAGATCTCGGACATGCAGGAATCCCGTCACTTGGTCGAAGTCGTCACCTATGACAGGGGCTCCTTGGCCACGTCGAACGGGCGCCGGGCAAACATCGCCCCGAAGATGCTCACGACGAGGTCGAACTTGTCGTCGGCGAAGGCACTTTGCCGTCGACATTGCCGGCAACCTCGTGGCCGCGGGCACTCGCCGCGCCGAAACTGAGGGCTTGACGAACTGTCGCTTCCAGGAGGGGCGACGCCTCACACCTCGCTGCCTCCTAGACATATTCAAGATCTTCCTTGAGCAAGGTGTAAGTCAAGGCGATTCACTTGTCAAGCGTTTCCTTGAATAGTTCGGGGCGCGCCGAAAGGGCTGACTCACACCCCACGTGCGACGGGCAGGCGAGCCGAAGCCCATTCGGGGAACCCGTCCTCCAGCCGCGCCGCATCGCGACCGGCTTCGTTGAGGAGTCGCACGGCTTCGTCGGCGTAGACGCAGTAGGAGCCGCGGCAGTAGGCAACCACGCGAGCGCCACTGTCGATGTCCTCGAGCCGGGCACGCAGGTCGCCGATGGGCACGGAAAACGCCCCGCGGATGTGTCCGGCGGAGTACTCCGCGGACGGTCGCACGTCGAGGACCACGACATCGCCGGCCCGCAGCCGCTCTCGGAGCTCGTCCCTGGTCATCGTGTCGAGTCCCGACCGGTCCCCGACGTACGCGGCGGCCAGCTGCTCGAGTCCTTCGACGTGCTCTTCGGCAACGCGTCGCATCGTCCGCCACAGCGTGGAGACGAGCGGGCTCGAGAGCTCGTAGAAGATGCGGGTGCCGCCGCGACGAGTGCGGACCAAACCCGCACGGAGCAGCCGTTGCAGGTGCTGTGAGGTGTTCGCGACGGTCTGGTCGATCTCCAGCGCGAGGTCCTCGACGGATCGCTCGCCCTGGGCGAGTACGTCGATCAGCTCGGCGCGCCGCCCGTTCGCCAGCGCCTTCGCACACTCGGCCAGCGCGTCGAAGAGCGCCGCCTTGGCTGCGTGATCCGCCATGGGCTCGAACCTCCCGATACATTCAAGAACTCTCTTGACAAGAGGTTAGCATCGGGTGTCTTATTCAAGAACTCCCTTGAATATCTGAGTTGACGCTGCACCGCTGAAGGTCCGCCCTGACACGCAGGAGATCCCCATGAAGCCTCACACCTTGACGCGGCACCTCGACGTCCAACCCGATGACGCCCTGCGCACCATCGCCGACGTCCACGCACTGCCCAGCTGGAACACTGCCATCACCCGGGTCCTCGACGTACCCACCCCACTGACCGTCGGCGACGAGTGGGTCGTGGAGATGTCCGCCCTGGGGCAGACCTGGTCTAGCCGCTCGCGGCTGATCGCGCTCGACCGGGACGCCCGGCGTTTCAGCTACCACTCCGACACCGCCGACGGCAACCCCTCCTACGCTGAGTGGACCTGGACCGTCGCCGAGGCGCCGGGAGGATGCGAGGTCACCGTGACATGGACCCTCAACCCGCAGACCTTCTGGCGGCGCGTGCTGCTGGGCCGGATCCGGCAGCGCCAGCTCATCAAGACGGAGGTGCCGACATCGCTCGCAGCGCTGCAGGCTGCTCTCGAAGCCGCGGGCCCCCGTGGGTGATCCGCCCGTCTCCGTCGTCCCGGACGCCGGGCTCGGCAACTCGGCGTACCTCCTCGACCTCGGCGACGGCCGCGCCCTGGCGGTCGACGCGAGCCGCGACCTCCGCTCGCTGCGTAGGGCCGCCGCCGCCCGGGGCCTGCACGTCGCGTACGCCGCCGACACCCACCTCCACGCCGACTTCCTCTCCGGCGCGGTCCAGCTCGCGGCCACCGACGGCGCCCAGGTGCTCGCATCGCGAGCCGGTGGTCGGGAGTTCCCGCACCGCGGGCTCGAGGACGGCGAGGAGGTCAACCTCGGCGGGCTCACCCTGCGCGCGATCGGCACCCCGGGTCACACCGACGAGCACCTGGCCTTCCTGCTGCTCGACGGATCTCGCGAGATCGGCGTCTTCAGCGGCGGCTCCCTGATCGCGGGCTCGGCGGCCCGCGTCGACCTCGTGGCACCCGAACGGACCGAGGAGCTGGCCCGGGCGCAGTACCACTCGCTGCACCGGATCGCCGCGCTCGATCCGGCGACCGCTCTCTGGCCCACCCACGGTGGCGGCTCGTTCTGCTCCACCGCGGCGGCGACGGTGGGTACCACCACCACGATCGGCGACGAGCTCGCCGCCAGCGAGCTCCTGCGGGCACCCGACCAGGACACCTTTGTGAGACTGCTCCTCGGGTCGCTCGGGAGCCACCCGCCGTACTTCCATCGCCTCGGCGAGATGAACCGTCGCGGCCCGGAAGTCCTTACCGACGACCCAACTCTCGAGGGGCTCCAGCCCACGGTTGTTGCGGACCTCGTCGCCGCGGGAGCAGAGATCGTGGACGTACGACCGGTGGCGTCGTTCGCGCAAGCGCATCCGGCCCGCGCCCTCTCAATCCCGCTGCGTCCCGCGTTCGCCTCCTGGCTGGGCTGGCTCGCCCCAGACGACCGACCCCTCGTCGTACTCCGAGAAGCTGGTCAGGACGCCGCGGAGATCCTGTGGCAGGCCCTCAAGATCGGCTACGCCAACATCGTCGGGGAGATAGCCGGCGGCATCGACGCGTGGCAGACGGCTGGCCTGCCGACCGCAGCGATCGACATCGTCTCCCCCACCGACGTGTCCGGCGTGCGGGTGCTCGACATTCGGCAGGCGGGTGAGTACGCCGCGGGACACCTGCCGGGTGCCGCCAACCTGGAGCTCGGCGACGTCGCCGAGCACGCTGCGGCGTACGCCGATGGCCCGGTCGTCGTCATGTGCGGTCACGGAGAACGAGCGATGAGCGCGGCCAGCCTGCTGGCCCGCGCCGGCGCAGCCGACGTCCGGGTCCTCCATGGCGGACCCGACGACGTCGCCCGCGCCCTAGACCTCGAGATGGAGCAGGGTCCGTGACGGGCCGGACGGAACCCCCACCGGCACTCGGCCTGCGGCCCAACATCGCCCAGTTCGCCCTGCTCGTCGCGGTCAACGGACTGGTCGGCGGCATGCTCGGGCAGGAGCGCACCGTCCTCCCGTTGCTGGCAACCGACGTCTTCGGCCTCGCGTCCTACACCGCAGCACTCACCTACATCCTCGCGTTCGGCATCGCCAAGGCCCTGACCAACTACGTCGCCGGAGCATGGTCGGAGAGATACGGCCGCAAGCCCGTGCTGGTGGCCGGCTGGCTGATCGCGATTCCTGTTCCCCTGCTGCTGATCTGGGCGCCGCACTGGTGGATCGTGGTCGCGGCCAACGTGCTGCTGGGAATCAGCCAGGGCCTCACCTGGTCGACGACCGTGATCATGAAGATCGACCTCGTCGGACCCGAACGGCGCGGCATGGCGCTCGGCTTCAACGAGTCCTCGGGCTACCTGGCTGTCGCGGGCACCGCACTCCTCACCGGGTACATCGCAGCCAACAGCGGCCTGCGACCCGAGCCGTTCCTCATCGGACTCGCCTACGCAGCCCTCGGGCTGGGGCTCTCCACCCTCGCCGTGCGAGAGACCCGCCATCACGCCGACCACGAAGCGAGCCTGCTGCCCGACGAACGAGAGCTGACACCTCGTGAGGTCTTCGCGCAGACCAGTCTCCGCGAGCCAGCGCTCTCGTCAGCGAGCCAGGCCGGCCTGGTCAACAACCTCAACGACGGCCTGGCCTGGGGCCTCTTCCCGGTCCTGTTCACCGCGGCCGGCCTCACCCTCACCCAGACCGGCGTACTGGTTGCGATCTACCCCGCGGTCTGGGGAATCGGCCAACTGGTCACCGGCGGCCTATCGGATCACTGGGGACGCAAGCACCTGATCACCGCCGGAATGCTGATCCAGGCCATCGCGCTCGCCGCGATCGCGACGCTCGGCTCGTTCGGTGGGTGGGCGTTGGCCGCCGCTGCGCTCGGCATCGGCACCGCGATGGTCTACCCGACACTGCTCGCCGTCGTCGGCGACGTCGCCCATCCCGCCTGGCGCGCTCGCGCGGTCGGCGTCTACCGCCTCTGGCGCGACCTCGGCTTCGCCGTCGGCGCACTGCTGACCGGCGTGCTGGCGGATGCCTGGGGAATCCGTCCGGCTATCTGGATTGTCGCGGCCATCACCGCAGCTTCAGGCCTGCTCGTCGCGGTGCGGATGTACGAGACCCACGGACCGGAGAGGCGAACTGCCCGATGATTCATGCTTGACTGACCCGGTCAGTCAGTTATCATCTGAGCATGGCGCGCTCCATTCCTCCCGAACGACTCCCTGCGGTCATTGACGCGGCGGTCCAGGTCTTCGTCACCCACGGGTTCCGGCGGGCTCAGATGCAAGACGTGGCCGATGTCCTGGGCTTGGCAAAGGGCACCCTGTACGGCTACGCGGCCTCAAAGGACGCGCTGTTTGCAGCGGCGGTTCGGTGGGGGGATGCTTTGGAACCCCTCCCCGCCCTGAGCGAGCTTCCCCTGCCTGCGGCCAGCGAAGGCGAGCTGGCGGATCTGGTGGCCTCACGACTGGCGGCCGAACTGCCCGACCTGGCGCTTACCCGTGCGCTGCAACGGGCGAGCCTCCCGGCCAGCCCGGAGGAGGCCTCGGCCGAGCTGGCGAGCATCGTCACCGATCTGTTCCACCGTCTCGCCCGCCACCGGGTCGCGATCAAGCTGGTTGACCGGTGTGCTCCCGAGCTTCCCGAACTCGCGCCGGTCTGGTTCGTCACCGGGCGCAGCACCCAGATGTCGGCGATGGAGGGCTACCTCGACTCACGACATGGAGCCGGCTTGCTGACCATGCCCGGGCCGACCCCCATCGTGGCTCGAACGATCGTCGAGCTCTGCGTGCTGTGGGCGGTGCACTGCCAGTTCGACCGAGCCCTAGCCGCCCGGCCCCAGCCGAGCGACGACAGCCTGGCTGCCACCACGGCGGCCCTGATCGCGCGGTCCACCGCGCTCGACGAGAGGTACCCGTCATGAGAGTCGCCGTGCGCCAGTGCCCCATCGACCGTCGCCCACTGCCGCAGCGCGCCGCCACCGCCGCGGCTCGGCCACTCAAGCGATACCTCTCGGAGCAGGCTGCCCATCCGCACGGAATCGGCGGTCGACTCATCGGTCGCTTGTGGATCACCGAGACCGCAGCCGTGAATGATGCGGCAATCGATCTTCTCGCTCCGACCCACGGTGAGCACATCCTCGAGATCGGATTCGGCCCTGGACGAGCCCTCGGCCTGATCAGTTCGCGAGGGGCCACCGCCACCGGCATCGATGTCTCCGAGGCGATGGTGACGCTGGCCGGCAAACGTAACCGTGACCCGATCCGGACCGGGGCTCTAAGACTCTGCGTCAGCGACGGCGTGTCCATTCCCCTACCGGACGACTCAGTCGAGGCCGTCATGTCCGTGCATAACGTCTACTTCTGGGCCGAGCCGCGCACCACGATTGAAGAGATCGCTCGCGTACTTCGACCCGGCGGCCGGGTCCTCCTGGTCTTCCGCGGTCGCGAGCATCCGCTACCTGGGCGCCTCGACCCGACGACCTACCGATCCGTGACCACCAACGACGTGGAGACGTGGCTGCTCAACGCGGGCTTCACAGACATCGGGACCAGGTCACTATCCAGCGCCCCCACGGAGATCTCGTTCGTGGTCGCCCATCTCCAGCACTAACCCTGGTCGAATCCGTGGCTCAGTCCTCGGTTGAAATTGGGGCGGAGCTTCTGAGTGTGAACCGGCCACGGCAGCGGCCTCCTCCGATCAAGCGGTTCACGTCCGGTGTCGACACAGCTCGATTCGCGAGGACCTCACGCAGCGTCAGCACGACCTGCTGGTCCGGCTCCAGGCGCAGGTCGGCCGGGTCTCCGGTGACCTTGGCGCCGTTGCTGGTGAGCTGGACCTGTTCCCCGGGCTTCGCACGTGCGCCGCCAATCTGTTGCCGGGTCAGGACCACGCCCCACTGGGTGAAGAACTGGCCGAGGGTGAACGCCTCACCCACTGAGTCGGCCTCGATGTGGAGGGTTCGTCACCTTCGTGGGTGTGCAGCGCTGACATCGCACCGGTCATGGGGTCGACTCCGATGTTGGGCGCGACCGGGACGTCGGTGCCGTCGATGATGATGCGGAGCTGGGGGTGGTAGGGCTCGGCGGTCCCCATGGGGCCTAGGTCGAGTCCGGCGGCTGCCACGCGAACGGACACGTCGGCGGGCGCCGGCCACGGCGGCATCGAGGTTTCGTCGGCTGTCGGTTTGCCGTCGGAGCCGGGTGTCGACATCCCCGGATCTGATGTGGGACCGATGGGGTCGGTGTCATTGGCGCAACCGCCCACTCCTATGAGCGTGGCGAGTGCGAGGGCGGCGTACGAGGGGCGCTTCATGCAGACGACTTCCGGTTCGGGAGCGATCGGAGGCTCAGCCATCGGGGCGTGGCTGCCACGTACTGGTCCCAGTCCGGGCCGGTATGCAGCGGGCCTCGGTTCGACTGCACCGCAACGATCCCGTATGACGAAACCCCTGCGACAACTCCACAGATCAAAGGGCAGGGCGACCGTTGGTGTGCCGCAAGCCCTGTCCGGACAGGTTCTCGGTCACGGTGCGGCGGATTCCAGCGGTCGACGCAACGCGTGGTGTCTTGCTGACTTGTGCAGAGGGTATCCAACCAAGGGTGCTGGCCGGCGTTTCGGGGTCGAGCTATGGCCGGGTTGTGGGCATCAGCGTGAGGAGTTCCCGGAGGATCTGGGCGCCGTGTTCTGCGTTTGCGGATGGGGTGCCGCCTCGGGGAAGGTCGGCGCGCAGTGGTGCGGGTTCCTCGCCGGGCAGAACGGCGCGGTGGCCGGCCTGTGCGTGCAACACCTTCGTCGTTTCCAGCCCAGCTTTGGCACGCCGGTCTGCGATCTGTTTGGCGAACAACATGGATGGCCATACGCGGTCAGCACCTCCGGCGGCGACGAGCACCCTGCCGCGGATATTTTCGACCGGGATCGTCGCGGCGGCGATCTGTGCTTGATTGTGCTCGAGGCTGGCCTGGTGAACGGCGAGCGCGCTGTCGAGCACGGACTG
>JBDSPC010000480.1:0-3194 GCA_039914485.1 Nocardioides sp. | reverse complement strand
AGCCGAACTCACGACGCACCGTCACCGCCTGCGTGTAGTGGTCGCGGTGCACGTGGGTGACCAGGAAGCGGGTGATCTCGCGGACGTCGCGGCCGATGTCGCGCAGCGACTTCTCGAGCAGGGTGCGTGACACCTCGATCGCCCAGCCGCCGTCGATCAGGGTGAGCCCGTCGTCGGTCTCGATCGCGTAGACGTTGATCGCGCGCAGCCCGTCCATCGGCAACGGGAGCGGGATCCGGTGCACACCGGGGGCGACCGGCCAGGCGCCGGGCTCGGTCCAGTGGGTGCCGGAGTCGGGCGAGATGGCGTTGGCGGTGGACGTCACCGGGTCACTCTAGGTCCGGCAGTCCGAGGTCCAGGTTGGGCCCCTGGATACCGCCGTCGACCTCGAGCATCTTGCCGGTGACATAGCCGCTCGCCGGCGACGCGAGGTAGAGCACCGCGGCGGCGATGTCGGCCGGCTCGCCGATCCTGCCCAGCGGCGTACGCGTCTCCATCTGCTCTCGCAGCTCGGGCAGCTCCGCGACCATGTCCAGCGCGCTGGTCATGATCGAGCCGACGAAGATCCCGTTGACCCGGATCCGGGGCGCGAGGTCGGCCGCCGTCAGTCGCGTCCAGTGCGCCAGCGCGGCCTTGGCGGTGCCGTAGGCGACGTACCCCCTGCCGGCCGTGCGGCCGAGCATCGAGGAGATGGTGACGACGGACTTCTCCCCGTCGCCCTTGAGGAGGTGCGGCAGGGCCGCTCGCGTGAGGGCGTGCGCGGTGGAGACGTTGAAGTGGAAGGCATCCTCCATCGCCTGCACGTTGGTGCGCACGAACTCCCTGGGCATCGCGCCGCCGACGTTGTTGACGACCGTGTCGAGGCGACCGAACTCGTCGACGGCGGCCTGCACGAGGGCGGCTGTGGCCGTGGTGTCTGACAGATCGGCGGGTACGGCGACCGCTCGACGCCCGACCGCACGGACCTGTTCGACGACGGACTCGAGCTGGTCGGCGCTCCTCGCGGAGATCACCACGTCGGCACCTGCCTGGGCCAGCGCGACGGCCGTCGCGGCACCGAGCCCGCGGCCCGCACCGGTGACGATCGCGACGTGGTCGGTGAGGGTGAAGCGGTCGAGGATGCTCACGTGGCCACCAGCCCGCGGCCCGTCACCAGTGGCAGGTCGAGGGCGGTGACGAGGCCGTTCTTCGCGGCGACGACAGCGGGGACGGAGTTCACCAGCCGCTGGGCGGTCACGATCATCCCGCTGACGTTGTGGTCGCCGTGCTCGCCGTGGTGGCTGAAATCGACCTGCATCATCGGCTCGCCCGAGACGACCACGCGGTAGCAGCCGTCCCCGCCGGCCGGTCGCGGCCATTCGGGCACCTGGTCGGGGTGGGTTCGGGTGACGTGCTCGAGCACGACCCGCGGCACCCCGTCGACCGTGCCGATCACCTCGAAGCGGACCGCGCCCATGGAGCCGGCGGGGATGTCGACGCTGACCGTCTCCAGCTCGGTCTCGGCCGGGCGACGGTCGACGGTCTCGAGCAGCGGCTCGTCGAGGGTGAGGTCGAGGCCGGCCGCGAGCTGGCGTACGACCGGGCCCCACGCCATCGACAGGATGCCGGGCATCCACATCAGCACCTCGGCGTCGAGGGGCTGGCCGAAGCCGAAGAGGTCGCGCATCACGACGGGTTGGTAGTACGTCGAGTAGTCGGCGATCTCCATCACCCGCACCTCGTCGATGCGCTGGCTGAGGCTGGTGAGCTGGAGCGCGAGCACGTCGTTGGCCCAGCCGGGATCGATGCCGTTGACGTGGAGGCTGGCACCACCGCGACGCCCGGCCTCCTCGATCCGCTCCCAGGTCTCGGGCGGCAGGGACGGGCTCGGGAAGAGGAGCACGACCGGCCCGCTGCTGACGACGTTGGCCCCGGCCTCGAGGAAGGCGACCAGGTCATCGACCGCGTCGAAGAGCCGGTCGTCGGTCATGGCGCAGTGCACGATGCAGTCGGGCATCTTGGCCAGCTCGGCATCGCGGTCGTCGCTCGCGATGACGCCGAGGTCCCGGTCCAGCCCCGCCAGCCGCCCCGCGTCCTGTCCGACCTTGTCGGGATTGCTCACCCAGACTCCGACGAGCTCGAGGTCGGGGTGGCGATCGATCCCGGCAATGGCGTGGCGACCGACCGTGCCGGTGGACCAGACGACGACCTTCAGCTGTTCGTTCATGCGGCAAAACTAGAACACGTTTCAGGTTCTGGGTAGGGTCTTGCTCAGTCGACGCCGGGCACGACGCGCATGTCTCGCACCGCGCCGCCGTCGAGGGCGGCGAGGGCCTCCTGGTAGGCCGGGCTGTCGTGCGCGGCCCGCGCGGCGTCCACCGAGTCGAAGACGATGACGATGGTGCGGGTCATCTCGCCGGACTCGTAGGTCTGCTCGGGCAGCCCGCGCGCGACGAAGGTGCCGCCGGCCGCGCGCAGTGCGGGGCCGGCCAGCTCGACGTACGCCGCGACCTTCACCTCGTCGGTGATCTCGCGGTAGATGCTGATCCAATAGGCGCTCATGGCTCCATCCTGCAGTCTTGTCGGATGGACAGGACATGCGGGCGCCTCGAGGCCGAGCGGTCGCTCGTTCTCTCGCGGCTGGCGGCGTTGACCTCCGACCACGACGCCATGGTCGCCGCCTCCCTCGACACCAACGCGGACGACGAGCACGACCCCGAGGGCGCGACCATCGCCTTCGAGCGCTCGCAGATCGGGGCACTCGTCGCGCAGGCGCGCGCCCACCTCTCGGAGATCTCGGCCGCGCTCGACCGGCTCGCCGCCGGCAGCTACGGCACCTGCGAGGCGTGCGGACTCTCGATCCCACCCGGCCGAGTCGAGGCAAGGCCGACTGCCCGCCGGTGCGTCGGGTGCTCGATCGGGTCGTGATGTTGGGGAACGGTCGAGTCGTCAGGTCGCGATCTGAGAGCCCGACGGTTCCCCAACCACGGACCTGGACGTTCACCGGGGAACGGTCGGGCTCTCAGAAGCGAGATTCACGACTCAAAGGTTCCCCAACGCCACAGGAGAATCAGCGGGCCCACTCGCCGTACTCGCGCACGGACGGCGTCACGACTCCGTCCACCCCGAGCCTCGCCAGCGCGCGCCACTGGGCCGGCGAGTCGGCGTACCCCCCGACGACCAGGATCCCCTTGCGGTGCAGGCGCTTGACCCGC
>JBDSPC010000431.1:0-6475 GCA_039914485.1 Nocardioides sp. | reverse complement strand
TCGCGCAGGGCTCGGACCAGTGCGTTGGTCGACGTCGACTTGCCCACACCCGGGGAGCCGGTCAGTCCGACGACGTGGGCGCGCCCGGTGTGAGGCGCGAGCGCGGCGGTCACCTCGCGCAGCAGCGGCGACTCGTCCTCGACGAGCGTGATCAGCCGGGCCACGGCGCGGGCATCGCCGGTGCGCGCCCGGGAGACGAGATCGGGGACCGACACCGCAGCGCGGCGTCGGCCCCCTCCCGTGGTCACGCCTGCGGAACCCGGATGATCAGGGCGTCGCCCTGACCGCCGCCACCGCACAGGGCGGCCGCACCGGTGCCGCCGCCACGACGCTTCAGCTCGTGCGCGAGGTGCAGCACGATCCGCGCGCCGGACATGCCGACCGGGTGGCCGAGCGCAATCGCTCCGCCGTTGACGTTGATCTTGTCGTCGGAGACGCCCAGCTGGCGACCCGACTCGATGCCGACGGCCGCGAACGCCTCATTGAGCTCGAAGAGGTCGATGTCGGAGATCGCGATGCCCTCCTTCTCGGCGGCCTTCGCGATGGCGTTGGCCGGCTGCAGCTGGAGGGTGGAGTCCGGGCCGGCGACCTGGCCGGAGGCACCGATCTCGGCGAGCCAGCTGAGTCCGAGCTCCTCGGCCTTGGCCTTGCTCATGACGACCACGGCGCAGGCGCCGTCGGAGATCTGCGACGCGGAACCGGCGGTGATGGTGCCGTCCTTGGAGACGGGACGCAGTCCGGCGAGCGACTCGACCGTGGTGTCGCCACGCATGCCCTCGTCCTGGCTGACGACGACGTCGCCCTTGCGGGACTTGATCGTGACCGGCACGACCTCGTCGTCGAAGAGGCCGTTCTTCCAGGCGAGCGCGGCACGCTGGTGCGACTGCGCGGAGAAGGCGTCCTGCTCCTCGCGCGTCAGCTTGGCGCCGGCGACGTTGTGGCTGTCGGTGAGGTTGATCATCGCCTGGTCGGTGAACTGGTCGTAGAGCGCGTCGTAGGCCATGGAGTCGACCAGCGCGGTGTCGCCGTACTTGAAGCCCTCACGGCTCTTCGGCAGCAGGTGGGGCGCCTGGGTCATCGACTCCATGCCGCCCGCGACCACGATCTCGTGCTCGCCGGCCCGGATCAGCTGGTCGGCCATGGCGATGGCGTTGATGCCCGACAGGCAGACCTTGTTGATGGTGATCGAGGGGACGCTCATCGGGATGCCGCCCTTGACCGCGGCCTGGCGGGCGGTGATCTGGCCGGCACCGGCCTGGATGACCTGTCCCATGATCACGTAGTCGACCTGGTCGCCGGAAACACCGGCCTTCTCGAGCGCGCCGGCGATGGCGACGCCACCGAGGTCGGCGGCGGTCTGGTCCTTCAGCCCGCCCAGGAGGCGACCGATCGGGGTGCGGGCGCCCGCGACGATGACAGATGTGGACATGGTGCTGCCTCCAGGAGAATCAGGGTTGACGTCTGTTCCTGACGATACCGCCGGTGTCTCACTGTGCGCTCGGAGAGGTGTTGGACGAGACAGCCTGTTGGACGATGTCCCCATGACCGCGCCCCTCGAGATCCCCCAGCACCTGTTCACGGCCATCGACCATGTGGGGATCGCCGTCCCCGATCTGGACGAGGCCATCGCCTACTACCGCGACACCTTCGGCCTCCGCGTGGCGCACGAGGAGACCAATGAGGAGCAGGGTGTCCGCGAGGCGATGCTCGCCGTCGGCGACTCCGGTTCGCACATCCAGCTGCTGGCGCCGCTGAACGCCGAGTCGACGATCGCCAAGTTCATCGACCGCTCGGGCCCGGGCCTGCAGCAGCTGGCCTACCGCGTCACCGACCTCGACGCGGTCTCGGCGATCCTGCGCGAGCGCGGCGTGCGCCTGCTGTACGACGCAGCGAAGCGCGGCACGTCCGACAGCCGCATCAACTTCATCCACCCCAAGGACGCCGGCGGGGTCCTCGTGGAGCTGGTGGAGCCGAACGCCTCGCACTGACGCCAGTGGGAAGTACGTCACAACCCACCCCACGCCGGGTTACCCACCGGTACCTTGACCTCGATCTGAGCCACAACTGCCTCACCAGGAGACATACGTGCAGAACATCCTCGACGCCATCCAGAGTGGCAACGCGACGTCCGACGACTTCGCCAACCTCGAGCTCCCCGACCACTACCGCGCCGCCTTCGTGAAGAAGGAGGACGTGGACATGTTCGAGGGCATGACCACCAAGGAGAAGGACCCGCGCAAGTCGCTGCACATCGGCGACGTCGCGCTGCCCGAGCTCGGTCCGGGCGAGGCGTACGTCGCGGTGATGGCCTCCGCCATCAACTACAACACCGTGTGGACCTCGATCTTCGAGCCCGTCTCCACCTTCGGCTTCCTCGAGCGCTACGGCCGCCTCTCCGAGCTGACCAAGCGCCACGACCTCGACCACCACGTCGTGGGCTCCGACCTGGCCGGTGTCGTGCTCAAGACCGGCCTGGGCGTCAACGCCTGGAAGCCCGGCGACGAGGTCGTCGCCCACTGCCTCTCGGTCGAGCTCGAGGGCCCCGACGGCCACAACGACACGATGCTCGACCCCGAGCAGCGCATCTGGGGCTTCGAGACCAACTTCGGTGGCCTCGCCCACATCGCGCTGGTCAAGTCCAACCAGCTGATGCCCAAGCCCGGACACCTCACCTGGGAAGAGGCCGCCGCTCCCGGCCTGGTCAACTCCACGGCGTACCGCCAGCTCGTCTCCAAGAACGGTGGCGACATGAAGCAGGGCGACAACGTCCTGATCTGGGGCGCCTCCGGCGGTCTCGGCGGCTTCGCGACGCAGTACGCCCTCAACGGTGGCGCCAACCCCATCTGTGTCGTCTCCAACGAGGAGAAGGCCGCCATCGCCCGCAGCATGGGCGCGGAGCTGATCATCAACCGCTCCGAAGAGGGCTACAAGTTCTGGAACGACGAGAACACCCAGCAGGACCCGCGTGAGTGGAAGCGCTTCGGCGCCAAGATCCGCGAGCTCACCGGCGGCGAGGACATCGACATCGTCTTCGAGCACCCGGGTCGCGAGACCTTCGGCGCCTCGGTGTTCGTCACCCGCAAGGGCGGCGTCATCACCACCTGCGCGTCGACCTCGGGCTACATGCACGAATACGACAACCGCTACCTGTGGATGAACCTCAAGCGGATCATCTCCTCGCACTTCGCCAACTACCGCGAGTCGTGGGAGGCCAACCGCCTCATCGCGCAGGGCAAGATCCACCCGACCCTGTCGAAGACCTACAGCCTCGACGAGGTCGGCCAGGCCGCGCTCGACGTCCACCAGAACGCCCACCAGGGCAAGGTCGGCGTGCTCTGCCTCGCCCCCGAAGAAGGCCTCGGCGTGCGCAACCCGGAGCTGCGGGCCAAGCACCTGGACGCGATCAACCGCTTCCGCGGAGTCTGATCCGACACAGTCACGCGTCATTCACACCCCGGTCCGCGATTCGTCCGCGAGCCGGGGTGTGTTTGTTGGTGCCCGTCAGACAGACTGGGCCGAACGCCATCGGGGCGACCAAGTTCGACGCAGAGAGTGGGTGCTCGACCATGAGCAGCGATCAGGGCCTTTCCATCTTCGACGAGGAGCCGGAGTCCGACACCGACCTCGACGCGGAGGTCTCGCCCCCGACCGCCGCCGAGGCCGCTCCCGAGCGTCCCGACAGCACCGAGACCCAGGTGATGCCGACCGTGCCCAAGCCCGAGGCCAAGGCCGCGCCCGCTCCGGTCTCGAAGCCGCGGACGGCCGCGCCCACCGAGCCGGTGCGCACCTCCCCCCCGTCCTTCACTCCCCCGGCGACGTCTCCTTCGACGCCTCCTTCGACTCCGGCGCCCGCGCCCGTGTCGGCGCCGGTGGCACCGGCCTCCTCGCCGCTGCGTGCCTCGGCACCCGCCGCCGGGTCGGTCATCCCCGTGGTGCGCCGCGGCGGCTACGACAAGCTCGCCGTCGACCAGCGCCTCGCCCAGCTGTCCGGTGAGAAGTCCGGCCTCAGCAGCAGCCTGAGCGCCTCCGAGCAGCGCGTGCGCGACCTCGAGTCCCAGCTCGAGGCCCTGCAGGCCGAGCTGGCCGAGAACAAGACACCGTCCTACGCCGGCCTCGGTGGCCGCGCGACCTCGATGCTCAAGCTCGCCGAGGACGAGGCCAACGACGTCCGCCAGGCCGCGGCCCGTGATGCCGACGAGATCCGTCTCCAGGCCGCTCGCGACGCCAAGGCCGTGCGTGCCGAGGCTGCCCGCGAGGCCGATGACATGCGCCTCGTCCAGCTCAAGGAGCTCGACGAGATGCGCAACCGCCTCACCGCCGACGCCGATCAGGAGCGCACCCTGGCCAAGGGCGAGGCCGCCGACCTCCTCGCCGCCGCCAAGCGTGAGGCCGACCAGGTCCGTCTCGCCGCGCAGCAGGAGACCAACGAGCTGCGCACGACCGCCAAGCGCGAGGCCGAGCAGGCCCGCGCCGCCGCCGATCGCGAGGTGCAGGAGGCCCGCCGCACGCTGGCCGTGGAGAAGGAGCGTCTCGCCCGCGAGGCCACCGACCACCACACCAACGCGACCTCCGAGACCCAGCGTCTCGTCCAGGAGGCCGAGGAGCGCGCCAACGCCGCCGAGCAGCGCGCCCGCGAGGCCACAACCCAGGCCAACACGCACCGCCAGCAGGCACAGAGCGAGGCCGAGGGGCTGCTCAGCCGGGCCCGTCGCGAGGCCGAGCAGATCGTGCACTCGGCCTCGACCCAGGCCGAGTCGATCGCCTCCAGCGGTGCCGCCGACGCCGAGCGCGAGCTCGCCGCCGTCCAGGCCGAGGTGGAGCGGATGACCAAGCGTCGCGACGCCGTCGCCGCCCAGCTCGGGGCACTGCGCGACGTGGTCTCCGGGTTTGCCGAGGACGAGTCCTGACCTGGCGCGACCGCCTGCGGGCGGTCACCACGGCGCCCACACCTGACCCGACCCCCGATCGCGACGCGCTCGAGGAGTTTGTCGACGACGCGGTCGAGCAGGCCGTCGATGACGCCGTCGACCAGGCCGGTCAGGAGGCCGACCGGGCCGAGGCCGCCGCGGATCGCGCGGACGACGCAGCCGATCAGACCCGTGAGTCCGCGGAATCCATCGACAACGCGACCGACCTCGTCATCGACGACGGCAGCACTGCGGCGTACGCCGCACCGGTGGCGCCCGTCAGCGGCCCGCCGTCGCTGCTGCGCCACTCCCCCTTCAACATCGGCTTCTTCGGCGCCTTCGGCGCGATCGTCGCGGTGTTCCTGAGCCAGCAGCTGCTCAGCATCTCCTCGGTGCTGATCCTGCTGGTGATGGCGATGTTCCTGGCAATCGGCCTGAACCCGACCGTCGAGTTCTTCATGAAGCGCGGCATGCGGCGCGGTGTCTCGGTGCTGCTCGTGCTGTTCGTGGTCATCACGGTGCTCACCCTGTTCGTCGTCGCCGTCGCGCCGGTCATCAGCGACCAGATCGCCCAGATCACCAAGAACTCCCCCGGTTGGCTGCAGGACCTGCAGAGCAACAGGACCGTCCAGCAGATCGACGAGCGCTTCTCGGTCATCGACAAGCTGCAGGACTACGTCACCGACGGCGACTTCGGCCAGCAGGTCTTCGGCGGCGCCCTGGGCGTCGGCCTGGCCGTGCTGTCCGCCCTCGCCAACGCGTTCATCGTGATCGTGCTGATGGTCTACTTCCTGGCCTCGCTACCCAGCATCAAGCACGCCGCCTACAACATCGCGCCCGCCTCCAAGCGGGTCCGGGTCAGCCAGCTGGGCGACCAGATCATCCGCTCCACCGGCTCCTACGTGTCCGGGGCCTTCATGGTCTCGGTGTGCGCCGGCATCAGCACGCTGATCTTCACGCTCATCGTCGGACTGCGCGACTACAGCTTCGCGCTCGCCTTCATCGTCGGCCTGCTGTCGCTGATCCCGGTCGTCGGCGCTGTCGTGTCCGGCGTGATCATCACGCTGCTGGCGCTGACGGTCTCACCGACGGTCGCGATCGTCGCGGCGATCTACTACGTCGCCTACCAGCAGATCGAGTCCTACTTCATCTATCCGCGGATCATGAAGCGTGCCGTCGACATGCCCGGCTCGATCACCGTGATCGCGGCCCTCGTGGGCGGCAGCCTCATGGGCGTGATCGGCGCACTGCTCGCCGTACCCGTCGCGGCGGCGCTGCTCCTCCTGCACCGCGAGGTGCTGCTCAGGCGACAGGACTCGCGCTGAGCTCGCTCGAGCCCTCGCCCAGCTTGACCACCACGACGCCGGCCAGCACGAGCAGACCGCCGAACAGCTGAACCGTGCGCGGCAGCTCACCGAGCAGCAGCCAGGCGAAGACCACCGCCATCAGCACCTCGAACAGCGCGACGAACGACGAGAGCCGCGAGCCGAGTCGCCGCCCGGCCTCGATGCCGGTGACGTAGGCGAACGCGGCCGTGACCAGGCCCAGGGCCAGCACCGGGATCCACC
>JBDSPC010000411.1:0-8725 GCA_039914485.1 Nocardioides sp. | reverse complement strand
ACAGGGGGCGATCAGGTGCTGAGCGAGAGGGCGCCGGTCATGATGGCCACGCCGTCGGTCATGGAGTGGGACTTCGGGCTGATGACGCCCGCACACCGTCCGAGCCGCTGCACGTGGATGCGGTCGGCGACCTCCCACACGTGCGGCATGTTGTGGCTGATCAGGATCACGCCGAGCCCTCGTTCGCGCAGCGACTCGACGAGGCGCAGCACCTGTGCCGATTCCTTGACGCCAAGTGCCGCGGTCGGTTCGTCGAGGACGACGACCTTGCCACCGAAGGCCGCGGCCCGGGCCACTGCGACGGCTTGTCGCTGCCCGCCGGAGAGGGACTCCACCGCGACCGACATGTTCTGCACGGTCGCGATGCCGAGGTCGCGCATCGACTGCTGAGCCCGCTCGCGCATGCCCTTCTTGTCGAGCATGCGGAACACGCTTCCCAACGGCCCCGGGCGGCGCTCCTCGCGTGCGAGGTAGAGGTTGGAGGCGATGTCGAGCGCCGGTGCGACGGCCAGCGTCTGGTAGACCGTCTCGATCCCGGCCTCCCTGGCATCCTGCGGACGCCGGAAGCTCACCGGCTCTCCGTCCATCCGGATCTCTCCTGCGTCCGGCAGCAGGGCACCGGTGAGGGCCTTGATCAGGGTGGACTTCCCGGCCCCGTTGTCACCGATGACCGCCAGCACCTCCCCGCGGTGCAGGTCAACGTCGACCCCGTCGAGACCGATGACGCGACCGAAGGTCTTCACCAGGCCACGAGCCGAGAGGACGGGGTTGTCGTCGCGGGTGTCGTCGTGACTGCTCATGCTCGGACCTTCCTGATCCACTGGTCGACGCTGACCGCGGCGACCACCAGGACGCCGACTGCCAGCAGTCGGTACTGGTCGTCGACGCCGGCCAGGGAGAGGCCGAGCGCGAAGGCCTGGACGATGAGTGCGCCGAGCAGGGTCCCAACGACCCCGCCACGACCACCGAACAGGCTCGTGCCGCCGATGACCACGGCCGTGATGCTCTCGAGGTTCGCGTCCGCGATGGCGTTGGGCGAAGCGGCGCCGGCGCGGCCGATGAGGATCCAGGCGGCGATGCCGTAGACGACCCCCGCGACGACGTACACGCTGAACAGCACGCGGGTCGTCCGGATGCCGGCCAGGCGGGCGGCCTCGGGGTCGTCGCCGACGGCGTACACGTGCCGGCCCCAAGCGGTCTGGCTGAGCGCGAAGCCGACGACGACATAGAGCGCGACGCACAGCAGCACACCGTTGGTCACCCGGAACTCGCCGATGGCATGGATGTCGCCGGTCCAGCTCAGCAGGTCGGGCATCGCGACCTGCTGGATGCTCTGCCCGCCTGTGTAGAGCAGCGTGATCGCGGTGAACACGCTGAGAGTGCCCAGAGTGACGATGAACGGTGGCAGCCTGAGCCGGGTGACGAGGCCACCGTTGACTGCCCCCGCCAGGATCGCGACGCCGAGCCCGAGCAGCAGGGCGAGCGGCCCGGGGAGGCCGTGCTCGCTGCCGTAGGACGCCATCACCATCATCGCCAGGATCGCCGCCGCACCGACCGACAGGTCGATGCCGGCCGTGAGGATGATCAACGTCTGCCCGACCGCCAGCGCGGCGACGACGGCGGTCTGCTGGATCATCAGTGACACGGTGCCCGGCTCGGAGAACCGCGGGTTGAGCACGGTGAACACCACGCACGTGATGGCGAGGATGATCGCCGGACTCACCGCGGGGTGCGCGTGCAGCACGTGCTGCACGCGCTGAAGCGGCTGCCGGCGACGCTCGGCCAGCTCCGAGGCCGCCCCGCCAGCGCCGGGGGTCGTGGTGTGCTTCCCCCCGACGGGCGCGGCCTGAAGGTCCCCGGGACTCATGTCAGCCCCAGCAGATCTCGGTGGCGGCCGCCGAGTCGATGCTCTCGATGCCGTCGGCAGGCGTGTCGGTCACGAGCTTCACGCCGGTGTCGAAGAAGTCCAGCCCCTCGGTCGTCTCGGGCTTCTCCCCGCCGTTGGCGATCGATGCGATCGCCTCGACGCCCTTCTGGGCCATGTCGAGGGGGTACTGCTGGGAGGTTGCGTCGATGACGCCGTCGGTGACCGCGGACACGCCCTGGCAACCGCCGTCGACCGAGACGATGAGCACGTCGTCGGTCGACAGTCCGGCGGCCTCGAGCGCCGCGGCAGCGCCGTAGGCGGCAGGCTCGTTGATGGTGTAGACGACGTTGATGCCGTCGGTGCCGCTCAGGCAGGTCTCCATCGCCGTACGACCGCCGTCCTCGGCGCCGTCGGTGGGCTCGTTGCACACGATCTCGTAGTCGCCGCCGGAGTAGCTGCCCGTCGGCGACTCGTCGCCGTTCTTCTCCGCGTCGGCGGTGTCGATCCCCATGCCGGTGAGGAAGCCCTGGTCACGGTTGTAGTCGACCGACACGACCTTGTCGTTGAAGAGGTCGAGCAGCGCGATCGTCGCCTTCTCGCCGTCGAGCTGGGCCGCTGTCCATTGACCGATGAGCTCGCCGGCCTCGAAGTTGTCGGTGGCGAAGGTGATGTCGACGGTCTCGGCCGGGTCGGGCGGAGTGTCCAGGGCGATCACGTAGAGCCCCGAGTCCCGGGCCTTCTCGATGGCCGGGTTGACGCCGGGCCCGTTGGGCGTGATCAGGATGCCGTCCTGCCCCTGCGCGATGGCGCTCTCGATGGCCTGGATCTGCCCGTCCTCGTCGCCGTCCTCCTTGCCTGCGGCGATGGTCAGGTCGACGTCGTTCTCCTCGGCGGCCTTCTTGGCGCCTTCCTGCATGGCTACGAAGAACGGGTTGATGGAGTCCTTGGTGATGAGGGTGACGGCCGTGGAGCCACCGCCCTCGCCAGCGGGGTCCCCGGCGTCGTCGCCGTCGCCGCCGCAGGCGGCCAAGGAGCCGGTCAGGAGTCCGACGGCCGCGACGCCGAGGGCGCCTCGCTGAAACGTGCGAAGAGTGGGGTGAAACATCTGTGGTCCCTTCAGGGTCCGTATCGGGCCTCGGAGTGGCTCGACAACGTTGTCAAGAGCAAGTTCTAGTTGTGATCGGCGCCACAGGTCAAGAGATGCGCGAAAAATGTTCTGAAGAGCTGCAGGCCCTTGACATCGATGTCGAAAGTGGTGAGCATCACTGCGGCGCGGGTCGGATCGTGAGTGCCCAGGCTGTTTCCATGCCCGCTTGATCGTGAAGGACCCCTCGATGAACCCTCTCCAGCGTGCTGCACGACGTCCCACCTTGAAGGACGTCGCGGCGCTGGCCGGCGTGAGCATGAAGACGGTGTCGCGCGTGGTGAACGGCGAGGCAGGTGTCGCGCCGGCGAAGGTCTCAGCAGTCGAACAGGCCGTCCGACAGCTCGACTACCGACCCAACGTCACCGCAAGCAGCCTGCGGCGTCTCGACGGCCGCACCGCCGCCGTCGCCGTCCTGCTCGAGGACCTGGCGAACCCGTTCTCCGCCGAGCTGCACCGAGCCCTCGAGGACGTTGCACACGAGCACGGGGTCCTCCTCTTCGCCGGCAGCCTGGACGAGAGTCCCGAGCGCGAGAAGCGACTCGTCCGGGCCTTCACCGCACGCCGGGCCGACGCCCTCATCCTTGCTCCGGCCAGCAGCGACCAGAGTTACCTGGCCTATGAGGTGCCCGAGAGCACCCCGGTGGTCTTCGTCGACCGGGCGCCCACCGGGTTCGACGCCGACGCCGTCGTCGTCGACAACATGGAAGGCGCCCGTCGTGCCGTGACTCACCTGCTCGAGCACGGTCACCGCCGCATCGCCTTCCTCGGGGACCTCCCGAGCATCACCACTGCTCAGCACCGATTCGCTGGATACCAGGAAGCGCTTCGCGCGCACGGGGTGCCCTTCGATCCCGACCTGGTGGTGCACGGACTGGCCGACGCGGATCGTGCCGCCCGATCCCTCGAGGAGCTCCTGCGGCTGACCGATCCACCGACGGCACTGTTCACCGCCCAGAACGACATCACCGTCGGGGCCCTGCGTCACCTGCAGGCTCGAGGACTGGAGCACACGATCGCGATCGTGGGGTTCGACGACTTCCCCCTGGCCGACCTGTTGCGCCCCGCCGTCACCGTCATCGCCCAGGACCCCACGGCCATCGGACGGGCGGCCGCCGAGCGACTGTTCGCACGTCTCGCGGGAGACTCGGAGCCGTGTCGCACGGTGGTGATCCCGACGCGGCTGATCGTCCGGGGATCTGGCGAGCTGCCTCCGTTCCGACTGTGAGGCCGGGGATGCTCCGTCAGGCGTCGGCCGCGCGCGGCATCAGCAGGACTGGCACCGGCAGGCTGCGGACGATCTTGGAGGCACGCAGCCCCAGGAAGACCCGCGACAGGGGTGCGCTGGACGCGGCGCCGATCAGGGCGAGGTCGCCCTCGCGCCACGGCACGTTGCCGGCGGCCTCGGCCCAGGTGAGCCCGTCCCCGACGACGAACCGTTCCCCGGTCTGGTCGCTGCCCAGTCGCTTCCGGACCACGGCGGCGAGCTCGCTGCGCATCCGTTCGGCCCAGGCGTTGACGACGAGGTCGTCGGCCGAGGGCTCGATCAGGCCGGCTTCACGTTTGAGGGGCCGCACCAGGAAGGAGGCGAACCGCACCGACACCTCCAGCCGCTGGGCGAGGTCGCTGGCCGGGGCGAGCAGCCGGTCGATCGCGCGCGCGTGGGAGAAGAGCACGGTCAGCCGGTCGATCCGCTCGTCCTCGGCGGCGCGGTAGCCGCGCGGGGCCAGCGCGAGCGGCCATCGAGCACCGTGCGTCAGGGCGTCGATCACGCTGCCGAGCGTGATCCGGCCGGTGAGGCCCTTCGCCGAGGACCCGAGGACGAGCATGGAAACGTCGTGCCGCTCGGCGGCCATGGTCAGGCCGGCGGAGATCGAGGTGGCCTCGGTGACCTCGAAGGTGCAGTCGACGTCGGTCGACACCTTCGATCGGGCCTGCGCGAGCGACCGTTCGGCCCACTGCCGCAGCAGTGCGCGGTAGTCGCCGTCCACCGGGGCCTGGATGTCGAGGTACGGCGACGCGACGACCGTGGTCACCACCAGCGGCTCGCCCAGGGAGCGGGCCATCACGACGCCCAGCTCGAGCGCGGACGTCCCGCTCTCCTGCGGTGAGTAGCCGACCAGGACGGTCATGGGGTGCCGGCGAGCATCGATTCGGCTTCGATGTGGGTGACGGGCACGCCCAGGGCACGAGCGCGGTCGACCACCTCGAACCGCTGCCAGACCGACGCGCTGGCCGGCAGGGTCGCGATCACGATCCGGTCCGGGTGGAAGGAGTCCACCGCGTCCTTGATCGCGCGCAACGGCCGGTAGTCACCGAGCTCTCCAGTGACGGACAGGCCGGCGTCGGTGAGGATCGCCAGGGTTCGGTCGAGCCGCTCCTGCGCGGCCGCGGCCGTCGCCTCGCGGATGTTGAGCGCCCCGTGCGTCGTGGCGGCGCCGGTGTCGACGGGACTGGCGGGGACCACGACCTGGTAGGTCGCGTCGAGGTCGGAGTCGAGCCGGGCGAGCTCCTCGATCAGCTCGCTGGCCCCGAGCGTCTCGTTGGCCACGACGAGGATCCGCGTCGCCGGCCCTCCCGGATCCGGGGTGCCGGTGCCCGCCCGCGCGGCCCGAGCGATCCGCGACCGGTTGACGAAGAAGAGGATCAGCACCACGCCCCAACTGAGGAGGCTCAGCGTGATCTGGGTGCGGGAGTCCTCGTAGAAGAACATCTGCATCAGGATGGCGACGATCGCCACGGCCCCGAGGATCGAGAGGAACGGGAAGAGCCACATCTTCACCTTCAGGGTGCTCTCGTCCGTGCGGTAGCGCAGCACGATCTGCGAGATCGCGATCAGCAGGTAGACGAAGAGGATCACCGCACCCGACGAGTTCAGCAGGAACGTGAAGACCGTCTCGGGCCAGATGGCGGCGAACACCACGGACAGGAAGCCGACCAGCGATGACGCCAGGATCGCGTTGCGTGGCACGCCTCGCTCCGTCACGGTGATCAACGAGACGGGCGCCTCGCTCCGACCCGCGAGGACGAAGATCATCCGCGAAGCGGTGTAGAGCCCCGAGTTGAGGCAGCTCAGCACGGCGGTCAGCACGATCGCGTTCATGATGTGGTCGGCGCCCGGCACGTTCATCGACTCGAGCGCTGCGACGTACGGCGACGCGGCGACGCCCTCGCCCTCGACCTGGTCCTGGTAGTTCCACGGCAGGATCACCGCGAGGACGAACATCGAGCCGACGAAGAACACGCAGATCCGGGTGATCACCGAGTTGGCCGCCTTGGCGACCGCCCGCTCGGGGTCCTCGGACTCGGCGGCCGCGACGGTGGCGATCTCCGCGCCGACCATCGAGAAGATCACGGTGACGATGGCGGTGGTGAGCGCGAGCGTGCCGTGCGGCATGAACCCGCCGTTGGCGGTGAGGTTGGAGAAGTCCATCGCCTTGTCCGGCCACAGACCGAAGATGAACAGCCCGCCGAGGACGAGGAAGACGATGATCGCGGCCACCTTGATGCCCGCGAACCAGAACTCGAAGGCGCCGAACGACGACACGCTGATCAGGTTGGTCCCCATCATCATCGTCATCAGGACCAGGGCGAAGATCCAGGTCGGCACGTCCGGCAGCCAGTACTGCATCACCTGGCCCCCGGCGACGGCCTCGAAGCCCACGACGATGACCCAGAAGTACCAGTAGAGCCAGCCGACGGAGAAACCCGCCCAGTTGCCCATTGCCTGGCGCGCGTAGTCGGCGAACGAGCCCGTCGAGGGGTTCGCCACCGCCATCTCGGCCAGCATCCGCATCACCAGGATGATCAGCACCCCACAGAGGAGGTAGGTGATGAAGGCGCCGGGACCGGCCGACTCGAGCACGGCGCCCGAGCCCACGAAGAGGCCGGCGCCGATCACCCCACCCATGGCGATCATCGACAGCTGACGCTGGGTCAGCGACTTCTTGAGCTCTGGTCCACCTGACATAGTGCTGCCTCTTCACCCGAGTGTGGTTGGCCCTTGCAGTGTGGCCCAAGTCAGCACCCCGTGAACAGCCCCGGCGTGCCGTTCACGCACGTGCGGCGCCTCGGCACTGACCCTGCGGTCCATCCATGGCCTGTGGCTCGGAGGGCGTCAGGAGGGTTGAGTCAGACGACGCCGACACCCTGCATGGCCCGGATGACGGTGGCCTCACCAAGCATCATGAGCTGGCCGGAATGGGTGAAGTCGAAGACCGTCCCGCAGTGGAAGTCACGGGTCAGGAGACAGGGAATCACGGTCACCCCGCCCGAGAAGACAGCGGCGGAGTGATGGTGGATCGAGACGGCCAGCGCGCCGATCAGGACGTCGAGCGGGCTGCGCAACGCCCGCGCCATGGGCGGTTTTGTCACGTCGAGGGCCCAGACGCGGTCACCGGGGCGGGCGATCTTCGCGGCACCCGAGAGCGGAAGGTGCTCCGAGATACCCGCATCGACGTGCGGGACGAAGCCCTGGCCGGTGTCGAGCAGGACGGGCGGGAAGACGGCGGGCATGGCCGTGGTCGCCGCGAGCACGTCGGCGAGCCTGCCGGAGGAGTGATGGTGGGCCAAGCCGGTGTGGAGATCCGTGGTGGCGACGTAGGCGGGGACAGCGAGGTCCTCGAGGTTCGTGGCAGGCATCCACTCTGCGACCAGGCGGCGGATCCGATCCGAGGAGAACAGGTAGGGCCGGCGGCGCGCCAGGTTGCCGAGAACGGCGATCTTCGGACCGGTCAGGTGGCGGGCTTGCATCGCCATCCACCGGTCGGTGAGCAGCTCCACGCGATCGAGGGTCGGGTCGACGGCGAGGGAGCAGGCGTTGAGGGCACCGACGGAGGCACCCACGACGACGTCGGGGACGATCCCGGCACTCAGGAGGGCGCGCATCATCCCCACCTGGGCGGCGCCTCGGCTGCCACCTCCGCTGAAGACGAAGATCTCGCGACTGGTCATGACCTTGGGTGTGCGGGGAGAGGGAGTTCGTGCGCCCTCCCCGGAAGTCCCGGGGCGAGCAGCGATTTGTCACTCATCATGCGCCAACACCAAGGGCCACGGGCACCCGCCCGCTGAGTTAGTACAGAGGTACCCGGAACTGGACGCCGTGATGCGACGGGTGAGCAGCTCTCGCGCACAGCAGGGACGCGAATCGCGACTCGGCGGGCTTGACCTTGACGCAGCGTCAACCCTGCACGCTGCTCTCATGACCACCAACCAAGCGGCGATCGAGGTCGCCGGACTGACCAAGTCCTTCGGCGACGTCGATGTCCTCCACGGCATCGACCTCACCGTTCCCACCGGCACCGTCTACGCCCTGCTGGGCCCCAACGGCGCCGGCAAGACCACCATGGTCCGCATCCTGTCTACCCTCACCACCGCCGACGCGGGGGAGGCGAAGGTCGCCGGCTTCGACGTGCGTCGCGAGCCCGACGGCGTACGCCGAAGCATCGGCGTGACAGGACAGTTCTCCGCCATCGACGAGCTCCTGACCGGGCGCGAGAACCTGCGCCTGATGGCCGACCTGGCGCACCTGCGCAAGGCCGAGGCCCTGGCCCGGGTCGGCGAGCAGCTCGCCCGCTTCGACCTGGTCGACGCCGCCGACCGGCGGGCCGCGACCTACTCCGGCGGCATGAAGCGCCGCCTTGACCTCGCGATGACGCTGATCAGCCGACCCCGGCTGATCTTCCTCGACGAACCGACCGCCGGGCTCGACCCGC
>JBDSPC010000406.1:0-6449 GCA_039914485.1 Nocardioides sp. | reverse complement strand
CGATGATCTCGTTGTGCTCGGCGTCCGCGACGACCTTGACGAAGCCGATCGGCTCGCCCAGGCCCATCGCCTTGCCGTTGGCGCTGAAGGGGAAGGACGCCGTCTTGACGTCGTAGCCCTTCTCCTTGGCTTGCGCCTCGCTGTAGCCGAACGAACCGATCTGCGGGTTGCAGTAGGTCGCGCGCGGGATCATGTCGTAGTTGATCGCCATGGTCTCGGCGCCGCTGATGGTCTCGGCCGCGACGATGCCCATCGCCTCGGCGACGTGGGCCAGCATCATCTTGCCGGTGCAGTCACCGATGGCGTAGACGTTGGGCACGTTGGTGCGCATGAAGTCGTCGATCTCGATCGCGCCCCGCTCGGAGACGGCGACGCCGATGTTCTCCAGGCCGAACCCTGCGACGCGGGGCGCGAAGCCGAAGGCGGCGAGGAACTTGCCTGCCTCGAGCACCTGCTCGTCACCGCCTGCTGCGGGAGCGACGGTCACCTTGACGCCGGAGCCGGTGTCCTCGACGTTCTTCACGGCGGTGCTGGTCAGCACCTTCACGCCGAGCTTCTTGTAGTGCTTGGCCAGCTCCTTGGACACGTCGGCGTCCTCGGTCGGCACCATCCGGTCGAGGAACTCGACGATCGTCACCTCGACACCGAAGTTGGCCATGACATAGGCGAACTCGACGCCGATGGCGCCGGAGCCACCGATGATGATCGACTCGGGGAGCTGGTCGCTGAGGATCTGCTCCTCATAGGTCACGACGTTGTCGGACAGCGTCACGCCGGGGACCAGGCGGACGGTCGCGCCGGCGGCGATGATCAGGTTGTCGAAGGTGTACGGCGTGGTGCTGCCGTCCTTCGTCTTCACGTCGACCGACGTGGGGCTGGTGATGGTGCCCCAGCCGTCGACCTCGGTGATCTTGTTCTTCTTCATCAGGAAGTGGACGCCCTTGACGATGCCGGCGCTCACGTCGCGCGAGCGCTTATGCGTCGGGCCGAAGGACATCGTGGCGTCGCCCTCGATGCCGAACTTCGCCTTCTCGTGCGTGAGCGTGTGCGCCAGCTCGGCGTTCTTCAGCAGCGCCTTGGAGGGGATGCAGCCGACGTTGAGGCAGACACCGCCCCAGTACTTCTCCTCGACCACGGCGACCTTCTGGCCGAGCTGTGAGGCGCGGATGGCGGCGACGTAGCCACCGGGGCCGGCGCCGAGGACAAGGGTGTCGAAATGCGTGTCGGTCACGGGTCACACCCTAGCCGTCGGCACGGACCTCGCTACCCTTGCCCCGTGACGCTCTATGCCGCCTACGGGACCAACCTGGACCCGGGCCGTATGAGCGAACGATGCCCCCACTCTCCGCTGCGCAGCACGGGCTGGTTGCGCGGCTGGCGGCTGACGTTCGGCGGCGAGGAACACGGCTGGGACGGTGCCCTCGCGACCATCGTCGAGGACCCGATCGAGCAGGTCTTCGTCGCGATCTACGACGTCACCCCCGAGGACGAGTCCGAGCTGGACCGCTGGGACTCCGCCGACACCGGGCTCTACCGCAAGACCCGGGTCCGCGTCTCCACCATGAGCGGCGAGATCCTGGTCTGGGCCTACGTCCTCGACGCCTACGAGGGCGGGGTGCCGTCCGCGCTCTACCTCGGCGTCCTCGCCGACGCCGCGGAAGCCGCCGACGCCCCGGCCGACTACGTTTCCGCACTCCGGCGTCGCGACTGCCGCTCGACCGGGCTCTAGAACGTCTGGACCAGCACGTCGACCACCTCGCGTGGTGACGGCATGTCGGCGATCTCCGCTGACACGGCTCGTGCCCGGTCGCGGAACGAGTCGTCGCTGAGCAGCCGTGAGACCGCACGGGTGATGGACTCGGCGTCCACCTCCCCCGGGTTCAGCACCAGCGCCGCACCCGATCGTGCTCCTCCAGCAGAGTTTCGGAACTGGTCGGCTGCCAGCGGCAGGCACAGCTGCGGCCGGCCGGCGGCGAGCGCGCCGAGGAACGTGCCCGAACCGGCATGGGACACCACGACAGCGCAGCGCTCGAGCACCTTCGCCTGGTCGACCCATTTCTCGACCTGCACATTGGCGGGCAGCTCACCCAGCGTGCCCGGGTCACCGTCAGGCCCGACCGAGACCAGCAGTCGCACCGGCAGCTCGGAGATTGCCGCAGCGACTGTTGGCAGCATCGGTGCGTGGTTCTGGACGGTGCCGAGCGTGAGGTAGACCAGCGGCGGTCCGTCGTCGCGCGAGGGCGCCGAGTCGGGCGAGACCGGCCGCAGCGCCTGGACGGCGGGGATGTGGTCCATCGCGACCGACTGCACCGACGACGGACAGATGTCGAGGTAGAGCGAGGTGAAGCAACCGGCGTACGGCGCGGGCTCCTGGTCGTGGGCAGCCCAGAGCGGCCCGATCCGCTCGGAGGCCTCCCTCAGGATCTCCTCCGGGATCGCGCCTCCGAACGAATGCGTCACGCTCGGCGTCCCCAGCACGGCACCGACCAGTGGCGAGGCCAGCTCACCGTGCTCATGGATCATCAGGTCGGGCTTCCACTCCCGCGCGAGCGGCAGCAGGTCGGCGACGGCGGGCGGCGTGAGCAGCTCGCCGAACATGGCGGGAAACATGAAGGCCGCGCGTTCGGGTGGCGCGATCCTGGCCACGAGCGCCTGCAGGCGTCCGACCGCCTCGAAGAACTCGGGTCCCTCAGTGCCAACCGGAGCGGTGTCCAGTCCGGCGGCTGCGACGCGTGAGGTCGCCTCCGCGCTCGTGGCCCACAGGACGTCGTGTCCGGCATCGCGGAACGCCCGTGCCAGCGGCAGCATCGGGAAGATGTGGCCGTAGCCCCAGGTCGAGGAGAAGAGCACCCTCATGGTCGGACCCGCTCCAGCCAGGCGCCCAGCCCGACGTCGACGATGCCGACGTGTGGCAGGTCGGGGACCGACGCGATCGGCACCCAGTCGGCACGGTCCGTCGACCCGTCCACCTCGACCGTCCCGAGAGTTCCGCCGACGACGCGCGCCGTGTAGACGATCCGCAGGTGCCGGACCCAGCGGTCCGTCTCGATCACTCGCTCGGCCGGAGGCTTGATGAACGAGTCGATCGCCAGCACCCCGGCGAGCTCGACGTCGAAGCCCGTCTCCTCGCTGACCTCGCGGATCGCGCCCTGCTCGGGCGTCTCCGGAAGGTCCACGCCGCCACCCGGCAGCGACCACGCCGGCGTGCCGTGACCCTCGCCGTTCCACCACGACAGCAGGATCCGGTCACCGTCGACGATCACGGCGTACGCCGCAACGCGGGTGTCGTAGTCGAAGAACTCGAGCCCGGCCTGGATCTCAGGCATCGCCGGTGTGACAGACGGCCTCGACGTTGTTGCCGTCCGGGTCGCGGACGAAGCCGCCGTAGTAGGCGTCGTGGTACTCCGGCCACAGCCGCGGCTCGTGCAACGACTCCGCCCCGAGCTCGACTGCTGCTGCATGGAAGGCACGCACGGATTCGGCGTTCGGCGCCGTGAACGCGAGGTGCATCTCCCGGTTGGGACCGACGCCGTCGAAGGTGGAGATCCAGAAGTCGGGCTTGTCGGTGCCGTAGCCGATGGCTTCCCCGAAGTCGAGGATCCGCCGGTGGCCCAGCACACCGAGGACCGTGTCGTAGAACGTGCCTGCGGCCTTCATGTCCGCACAATTGATGCCGAAGTGATCGATCATCGCTCGATCATGGCAGGCCGTGAGCCGGATCGCTGTCGACGCCTCTGGACACGACTGGTAGACAAGCCCCCGTGTCGGGAGCCTCCGAGCGGGACGGGGAGATTGACGCCGGGCGGATCGCTGAGCGACTGGCCGGCCGCCACCTCCTGCTCACAGGAGTCACTGGCTTCGTCGGCGAGGCACTGCTCGAGCTGCTGCTCGCCGAGGTGCCCGACGCGACGCTGACCCTCCTCGTCCGACCCAAGGGGTCCACGCCCGGCACCGACCGCATCCGGGCCCTGATCGGCAAGCCCATCTTCGCTCCGACCCTCGAGAGGTCCGGTGGCATCGACGCCGTCATGGCGTCGCGGATCCGTGTCCTGGAGGGCGATCTCGGCGACGTACCGACTCTTCCGGGAGACCTCGACGCCGTCTTGCACTGTGCCGGCGACGTCTCCTTCGACCCGCCCGTCGACGACGGTTTCCGCACCAACGTGCTGGGCACCCGCGGGCTGCTCGACCGGATCGCGGAGGTCGGGCCCGACGTCCACTACGTCCACATCTCCACGGCCTATGTCGCCGGTCGCCGCCGCGGCGCGATTCCCGAGGCGCCGGTCGACCACACGGTCGACGTGGACGCCGAGACCGAGTGGGGCATGGCCCAGCGCCGGGTCGTCGAGCACGCGTCGCGATCGGCTGACGTCCTGACCAAGCTGCGCGCCAGGGCCGAACGCGCCCACGGACGCGCCGGTCTGCTGACCGCGGCCGCCGCCTCGGAGGCGGACCGTCGCGACTGGGTGACGAAGGAGCTGGTCCGCGTCGGGACCGAGCGCGCCAGGTCGCTCGGCTGGACCGACTGCTACACCTTCACCAAGGCCCTCGGCGAGCGCGTCGTCGAGGAGCGTGCCCGCACCGCGCCGACAACGATCGTCCGCCCGAGCATCATCGAGTCGTCCCTGAAAAGGCCGTACCCGGGCTGGATCGAGGGCTTCAAGATGGCCGAGCCGCTGATCCTCGCCTATGGCCGCGCCGAGCTCCCGGAGTTCCCCGCCGCCGGCGACACCATCGTCGACATCGTCCCGGTCGACCACGTCGTCGCGGCAATCGCTGCAGTGCTGGCGAACCCTCCGGAGGCCGGCGCTGCGGCCTACTTCCACGTCGTCTCCGGGGCACGCAACCCGCTGACCTTCCGACGTCTGTACGCCGCCGTGCGCGCCTACTTCGACGAGCACCCCTTCACCAACGGAGACCGCGGGTCGGCCCGACTGCCGGAGTGGCGCTTCCCCGGCGCGCAGAGCGTCGAGCGCCTGCTGTCCACCAGCGAGCGCGCGCACAAGGTGGCCGACTACGTCGTCGGGCACGCGCCGCGCAGCACCCGCACGCTGTCGATCGCGCGCAACCTCGACCGGCAGGGCCGGCGCCTGGAGTTTCTGCGGCGCTACCTCGACCTCTATCGCGAGTACGCCGAGGCCGAGCTGCGCTTCGACGATGCGCACACCCGCAGCCTGCTCGAGAGCCTCCACCCCGACGACCGGACCGCTTTCGGCTTCGACATCGACGAGGTCGACTGGGACGTCTACCTCCGCGACATCCACTGCCCCGCGGTCACCGCACCGATCCGCGCGCTGGACGACATCCGCCGCGGTCGCGCCAAGCAGGCCACCGGCACCTTGAAGCCGGTCAAGCAGTCGACGCCTGTCAACGGGGGGTCCCCGGGGGGCGGAGCCCCCCGAGTGGCCGCGTTCTTCGACATGGACGGCACGCTGCTGTCGTCCAACGTGATCGAGACCTATCTCTGGATGCGGCTCCAGGAGCTGTCGCCCGCCGAGCGCGTCGGCGAGCTCGGCCGGATCGCCACCCGGCTGCCGGGCCTGGTCCGCGCCGAGCGCCGCGAACGCAGCGCCTTCCTGCGCTCGATCTACCGGGAGTACGAAGGCGCCCGCCTCGCCGATCTCGACGCGGTCGTCGACGAGGTCCTGACGGACCACGTCCTCTCGCGACTCGCGCCCGGCGCCGTACGCCGCATCAGGGAGCACCGCGCAGCGGGCCACGCCACGATCCTCATCACCGGCGCGATCCGTCCGCTGACCCGGCCGATCGCGCCGCTCTTCGACCACATCGAGGCGGCCGACCTGGCCGCCGACGACCGCGGCATCTGCACCGGCTTCCTCGCCGCCTCGCCCCTGGTCGGCGAGTCCCGCGCCGCGTGGATGCGGCACTGGGCGGCGACCGAGGGCATCGACCTCGCGCAGAGCTACGGCTATGCCGACAGCCACTCCGACCTCCCGCTGCTCGCCGCGGTCGGCCGACCGGTGGCGGTCAGTCCCGACGTCTCCCTGTCGCGACACGCCCGCCGCCAGCACTGGACGATCGTCGACTGGGCCAGCCCGGATGCCGCGTCCCGTCCCATGAACCCGGCAGGCTCCATCAACTCTCGGGGCAGCCGATGATGCTGGCGCTGCAGATGTACCGCTCGCTCCCCCGCCACCTGGCCGGGCGAGCCGTCGGCGACCGGCTGCCGGGGATCCTGTCCGGCTACGCCGCGCCCCTGCGCCTGGTGACCGTCGACGAGCCGAAGGCCGAGCGGCCCGGCTGGGCGAGGCTGAAGACCCGTCTCTCCGGCGTCTGCGGCTCCGACCTGGGCGCGCTGTCCGGACGCACCAGCCGCTACTTCTCCGGCGTCGTGTCGTTGCCGTTCGTGCCCGGGCACGAGGTCGTGGCCGACCTGCTCGACGACTGCGAGGACCTGCCCGCCGGCACCCGCGTCGTGATCGACCCGG
>JBDSPC010000359.1:0-2790 GCA_039914485.1 Nocardioides sp. | reverse complement strand
GCGCGGTCTCGATGATCTTGTCCTTGGAGAAGAAGCCGGAGAAGCCGGGGAAGCCGATGATCGCGAGGTAGCCCATCGCGAAGGTCAGGAACGTGATCGGCATGTAGGAGCGCAGGCCGCCGTAGTGGCGCATGTCGACGTCGTCGTTCATGCCGTGCATGACCGAGCCGGCACCGAGGAACATGTTGGCCTTGAAGAAACCGTGCGTGAGCAGGTGGAAGATCGCGAACGGGTAGCCCGCGACACCGAGCCCCGCGGCCAGCATCATGTAGCCGATCTGGCTCATGGTCGAGCCGGCCAGTGCCTTCTTGATGTCGTCCTTGGCGCAACCGAGGATCGCACCCCACAGCAGCGTGATCGTGGCGATGATGACCACGACCGTCTGTGCGACAGGCGTGAGCTCGTAGATGAAGTTGGACCGGACGACGAGGTAGACACCGGCGGTGACCATGGTCGCCGCGTGGATCAGGGCCGAGACCGGGGTCGGGCCCTCCATCGCGTCGAGCAGCCACGCCTGCAGCGGGAACTGCGCGGACTTGCCGCACGCGCCGAGCAGGAGCAGCAGGCCGAGCAGGTTGAGCGTGGTCTGCGAGGCGCCGCTGGCCTGCTCGCTGATCGCCGCGAAGTCGGTGGTGCCGAAGGTCGTGAACATCAGCGCGATCGCCAGCGACAGGCCGATGTCACCGACGCGGTTGATGACGAAGGCCTTCTTCGCCGCGGCGGCGGCCGAGTGCTTGTGCTGCCAGAAGCCGATCAGGAGGTAGGACGCCAGGCCGACGCCCTCCCAGCCGAGGAAGACGACGAGGTAGTTGGCGCCGAGGACGAGCACCAGCATCGCGGCCACGAACAGGTTGAGGTAGCCGAAGAAGCGACGACGCCGGTCGTCGTGCTCCATGTAGCCGATGGAGTAGACGTGGATCAGCGATCCGACGCCGGTGATCAGCAGCAGGAACAGCGCCGAGAGCGGGTCGTAGAGGAGGTCCATGCCGACGTTGAGGCCGCCGACCTCGAACCACGTGAAGAGGTGCTGGCCGATCTGGCGCTCTGTCTCCTCGCGCCCGAGCAGGGTCACGAAGAGGGTCAGGCTCAGCGCGAACGAACCGGCGGCGGTCGCCGTACCGATCCAGTGGCCGACCTTGTCCAGGGCGTCCTTGGCGAAGGCCCCACCGAGCAGCAGCACGGCCGCACCCGCCAGGGGCAGCGCGATGATCAACCAGAGCCAGGAGAAGACCCCGTCGGCGGCGGTCGGGTGGACCACCGGGATCTCGTGGGCCGCCTCGGAGGAGGCAAGCAGGATTGCGTCAAGAGTCACGTCAGGCCCCTCAGTACTTCAGCAGACTGGCGTCGTCGACGGAGGCAGACCGTCGGGTCCGGAAGATGGTCATGATGATCGCGAGGCCGATCACGACCTCGGCGGCGGCCACGACCATCACGAAGAAGGCCGCGATCTGGCCGTCGAGGTTGCCGTGCTGCTTGGCGAACGCGACGAGCGCGAGGTTGCCGGCGTTGAGCATCAGCTCGATGCACATGAAGACCACGATGGCGTTGCGTCGCGTGAGGACGCCGATGCAGCCGATCGTGAAGAGGATCGCGGAGAGGACGATGTATTCGCTCACTTGCTGTCCTCCTCGATCGGGTTGTTCTGGGTGGCGGCGTTCTGCCCGAGCTGGCGCTGGACCTCTTCGATGTCGTCGGCCAGGGCCGGGCCCGAGCGGACGACGCCGCGAGCCGCGAGCACGCGCGAGATCGAGGACTCCGAGGCGGTGCCGTCTGGCAGCAGGGCCGGGGTGTCGACCGCGTTGTGGCGGGCGTAGACGCCGGGCGCCGCGAGGGGACCGAGGTGCAAGCCATGCTCGGCGTAGTCCTTCATCCGCTGTGCGGCCAGGGAGGCCTGAGTCGGCTTGGGCTCGAGGCGCTCGCGGTGGGCGAGCACCATCGCGCCGATCGCGGCCGTGATCAGCAGGGCGCTGGTGGCCTCGAAGGCGAAGACGTAGCGGGAGAACAAGATGTTGGCGAGCTGCTCGATGTTGCCGCCGGTGTTGGCCTCCTCGAGGCCCACGGCGGTCCCGAGCGTGACCTGCGAGAGGCCGGTGACCAGCACCAGGCCCAGGATCAGGCCGAAGACGATGGCCAGGACGCGCTGGCCCTTGATCGTCTCGACGACCGAGTCGGACGCGTCGACGCCCACCAGCATCAGCACGAACAGGAAGAGCATCAGGATCGCGCCGGTGTAGACGATGATCTGGACCGCGAACAGGAACGGCGCTTCCAGGACGGCGTACAGGATGGCGAGGCTGATCATGACGACGGCCAGCAGCAGTGCGGCGTGCACGGCCTTGCGGACGAACAGGATGCCGAGGGCGGCCGCCACCATGATCGGGGCGAGGATCCAGAAGGTCACTTGTTGCCCCTCTCGCTGGGGGCGGGAGCGGAGTAGGTGCCGCGGTAGTAGTCGCCCTCGTCCTCGCCGAGCCGCATCGGGTGCGGCGGCTGCTCCATGCCCGGCAACAGCGGGGCGAGGAGGTCGGACTTCTCGTAGATCAGGTCGGCACGGTTGGTGTCGGCCAGCTCGTATTCATTGGTCATCGTCAGCGCGCGCGTCGGGCAGGCCTCGATGCACAGGCCGCAGAGGATGCAGCGCAGGTAGTTGATCTGGTAGACGGCGCCGTAGCGCTCACCGGGGCTGAAGCGCTCGCCGTCGGGGCCGTCGCTGTTGGAGCCGCCCTCGACGTAGATCGCGTCGGCCGGGCAGGCCCAGGCGCACAGCTCGCAGCCGATGCACTTCTCCAG
>JBDSPC010000333.1:0-8626 GCA_039914485.1 Nocardioides sp. | reverse complement strand
TGCGTGGAGTTTCAGGGCCGCCAGGTGCTCCGCGCACGGGGGACACTTGAACCGATCCGCGATGACGCCCGTGTCATGCGTAGGAGGTTCGATGCCGGAGAGCCCAGCCGCCGTGATGCGGCAGCTGCACGACGAGCACGCCACGGCGTTGTGGGGCTTCTGCCTGCGCCTCACCAGCGGCAACCGGGCCCAGGCGGAGGACGTCGCGCAGGAGACGCTGCTCCGCGCCTGGCGCAATGCCGCTGTCCTCGAGAAGTCGCACGGCTCGGTGCGGGCCTGGCTGTTCACCGTCGCTCGCAACATCGTGATCGACGAGTGGCGCACGAAGCGGTCGCAGAGCGAGCTCAGCGTGGCCGAGGTCCCCGACGTGGTCCGGTCCGACGACCTGACCGACCAACTGCTGCTCTCGTGGCTGGTCGCCGAAGCGCTCACCAAGCTGTCGGCCGACCACCGCGCCGTGCTCCTCGAGTGCTACTACCGGGGACTGTCCGTGGCCGAGGCCTCACAGCGCCTCGGTGTCCCGGAGGGCACCGTGAAGTCGCGCACCCACTACGCACTGCGCGCGCTCAAGCTGGCCCTCGAAGAGATGGGAGTGGGTTCGTGATGACCTGCGAGTTCGCCCACCACGACGCTGCCTACGTCCTGGGATCCTTGTCCCCCGCCGACCGGTCGGCCTTCGAGCGGCACCTGGCCGGTTGCGCGGAGTGCGCCCAGGGTATGAGGGAGTTCGCCGGCCTGCCCGGCCTGCTGTCGAAGGTCTCCCCCGAGGTCCTGGAGTCGGACGGCACCCCCGAGCCGGTGCCCGCGACCCTGCTGCCCGCCCTGGTCGCCGCGGCAGCCCACAGCCAGCGACGTCGTACGACCGTGCTGGTCGGTCTCGTCGCGGCTGCCGCCGTCGTGGTCGCCGGCGGCTCCGCCATGGCACTCACGGTGCTCGATGACGAGCCGCCACCAGCAGGGCAGTCGGCGCCGCCGAGCACCAGCCCCGGCCGGCCGATGACCTCCGTCGGCACTGGAGCGGTCTCCGGTTCGCTCGCGCTGACCAGCGTCGCGTGGGGCACCCGCCTCGACCTGGTCTGCACCTATGCGGCGGACCACGAGGCGGCGTACGGCGCGACGTACTCGATGGTCGTGCACACCCGCGACGGCCGGGTCGAACAGGTCGCGACCTGGAAGGGACTCGCCGGCAAGACCATGCGGCTCCCGGGCGCGACGTCGGCGACGCTCGCCGACATCGCCTCCGTCGAGGTGCTGACCTCAGACGGAGATCCGGTGCTGACGCTCACGGAGTGAGCGCTCGTAGCCCTCGGCGCGGGCCGCGAGCAGGGCGGCGACGATGATCACGATCTCGGCGACGAACGCCGCCCAGGTGTAGAAGCCGGACCAGGACGCGTGGACGTCGAACAGGCCGACCGTCGCGGAGATGATGAAGGCCGCGAGCGTGGACAGGCCGAACCCGAAAGCCAGGAACAACGGCACCCAGTGTCGCCACGCCAACAACATCGCCGCGATCACCGCTCCGGCGATCGCGTTGAGCATGAAGGCCGGCCCGATGACGTCGAGGTCGCGGGTGCCGTCGAGCCACAGCTTCAGGTGGACGGCGCCCGAGACGAGTGCAGCTGCCGCCGCCAGTAGTCGCATGTTCATCGCTGTCTCCGATCCAGGCTCGGCGCCCCGACCATCGAGGGCCTCACTCGCTACACGGTCACGGCGCGGCCACGGTTCACCCAGCGCCGTACGCCGACAGGAACCGGTCCCGGAACGTGTCCATCCGCCAGACCGGCGCGTCCGGCGCGGGCAGCAGTCCGTCCTGCCAGTCCCATCCGGAGATCCGCCGCAAGACCTGCGGGTCCTGGGCAATCACCGAGATCGGCACGTCGTGACCAGCATCGTCACCACTCACATAGGCGTGCGGCTGGTGGTCGCCGAGCACGACGAGCACCAGGTCGGGATCGGGCTGCTGCTCCAGCCACGAGACCAGCGTCTCCATCGTGTACTCGATGGACCGGCCGTAGACCCGGCGGACCGCGTCCGGGTCGCGGAACACCACGTCCGAGGGCTCCCCCTGCTCCGGCATCCCGTCGAAGACCGACCCGTCGCCGACCTGGTCCCACGGCACCAGCCGCGGGAGCGGCGTCCACGGGTGGTGACTGGACACGAGATCGATCTCGGCCATCACCGGGCCGCGGTCGGTCGGGGCGAGCTCCTCGCGGCGGAAGTGCTCGAGCGTGAACTGGTCCGGCATCGGGGCGTAGCCGAACTCCGGCCCGGCATAGCCGACGTTGCGGGCGTCGTACATCTCGTCGTAGCCGTAGAACTCCTCACCCTCCGACCAGTCCTCCGTGTTGGCGGGCACGTCGGAGACGGTCCGCCATCCCGCTCGTTCGAACGCGGAGGTCAGCGTCAGCCGGTCCGCGCCCAGCAGCTGCCCGTAGCGCCGCTCACTGTCGACCCACAGCCCCGACTGCAGGGTCGAGTGGGCCAGCCAGCTGGCTGCGCCGAAGGTCGGTGAGGTCAGGAACGCACTGCGGGAGGACCAGCCCGTGGCCCGCAGCCGTCGGGTCCCGTCCTCGAGCACGGCGTCGACACCCGCGGAGGAGGACGAGTCCTGGACCGCGACCCGGCCGTAGCTCTCGACGAAGACGAGCAGCACGTCCTTGCCACGCAGCCCACGCAGGAAGTGCCGATCCGGTACCGCGCGGAACCGGTCCGCCGCGATCTCCCCCGCGAACGTCTCGCGGTCGCGCAGGTCGGCCCGCACCTGCTGCACCTGGTCGACGGCCAGCCCGGCGGCGCTGGTCGAGGCGATCGGCCCGACCGGACCTGCCTGGACGCCGGACACCGCGCACAGCAACCACCCGATGCCCAGGGCCGTCACGGCACGCGCCGTGACCCGCCGGTGCTCGGCGGCCACGCGGGTCACGCGGCCGACGGCGAGCGACACCACGACGAGGAGTACGGCGACCAGCGCGACCGCGAGGGCCGCGGCGGCGATCGCCAGCACCTGGCCGACGGAGTCCGCCAGCACGCCGATCCCGGGCCCGAAGTAGACCCAGTCGCTGACCGGGCTGAACGGCCGGTCGAGCACCGCACCGAACCCGGTGTCGAGCACCTTCACCACCAGCAGGGCACCCAGCAGCACCCCGAAGGATGCCGCCAGCCACCGGCGTGGCCGGGCCGGCAGGACCAGGACCAGCGCGACGAGGACGATCCCCTCGAGCGGCAGCCGGAGGAACGCTCCCGGCGTCAGCTCCTGCACCCGGTTCGGCAGCACCAGCGCCAGCCAGACCACCCCCACGGCGAGGGCGGTCACCGGAGCACCGGGTCGCGAGGCCGTCATGGCAGGGGCGTCGCGTCGGTGCTGCCACTGCCACCACACGTCCCGGCCGAACGACTCGGTGAGCAGGGCGAGGGCGACCGCAAGAAGAAGGCGGGACCAGATCGTCGGCACCACATCCGCAGCGGCGACCAGGAGCAGCACCCCCTGGATCGCTGCGACGACCTTGGCCCAGTAGCGCGGCGGCGTGGTGCGACGCAGCCACGACATGACCCAACCCGCGGCGACGTACAGATAGCGCATCGCGCCGACGGCGAGCACCCAGGCACCGATGGCGGGGGCGACATGGACGCTGAGGACGGCAATGAGGAAGGCATCGACCTCCATGTCGAACCGGGCGCCGAGCGGCGTCACGGTCCCGGTCGCCCGGGCGACCCGGCCGTCGACCGCGTCGAGGAGCAGGGCGACGGCGGTCAGGGTGACGAGTACCCCGACCGGAGAAGGCCGGACGAACGACTCCGCGGTCAGCGCCGCCACCGCACAGGAAAGCTCGGCACGGACGAGCGTCACGGCGCCGGCCGGCCCGAGCCTCGCGCCCTCGTGCCGGATCAGCGCCGATCCCAGGGTCACACCGAGGACGGCGCCGGTGATCGCGCCGGTCGCCCAGCCGACGGCGCTGAGACCGACCGTGGCCGCCAGGGCTCCGAGCAGCACGAGCAGCCCGACGAACCCGGCGAGCGGTCCGGCGTGAACCCGAATCACCGCACCTCCGTGTGTAGGTAGTACAACGTTGATACGACCACGGATCGGGATCGGTTCACAGGCAGGAGAGTCGGCGGTGCGAGCTGAGTCAGCGTTCTGGGTGGCCGAGCCCGGCCGGGGCGAGATCCGGCCCGCCTCACTGCGCGAACCTGAGGCCGGCGAGGTCCTCGTCCGAACGACGAGGTCGGCCATCAGCCGCGGCACGGAGACGCTGGTCTTCCGCGGCGGCGTGCCCGTCGATCGGCATGACGCGATGCGTGCGCCGTTCCAGGAGGGCGACTTCCCCGGCCCGGTGAAGTACGGCTACCTCAGCGTCGGCGTCGTCGAGCAGGGCCCACCCGAGCTGCTGGGACGGACGGTCTTCTGCCTGCATCCGCACCAGACGGCGTACGTCGTCCCGGGCGCGGCCGTGATGGCCGTGCCCGACGGCGTACCGCCGGATCGGGCCGTGCTCGCCGGGACCGTCGAGACGGCTGTCAACGCCCTGTGGGACGCGGCTCCCCTCGTCGGGGACCGGGTGGCGGTGGTGGGAGCGGGGATGGTCGGCAGCTGCGTGGCCCGCCTCCTCGCGGGCATCCCTGGCGTCCGGGTCACGCTCGTCGACACCGACCCGAGTCGGGCCGCCACGGCCCAAGCGCTCGGCGTCGCGTTCGCGGCGCCGGCCGATGCGCCCGGCGACTGCGACCTGGTCCTCCACGCCAGCGCGACCGCTGCCGGCCTCCAGACGTCCCTCGACCTGCTCGGCCACGAGGGCGAGGTCATCGACCTGAGCTGGTACGGCGACGCGCCGGTCGAGCTCAGGCTGGGCGGCGCCTTCCACTCTCGCCGGCTGGCGATCCGTTCCAGTCAGGTGGGCGCAGTGGCCCCTGCCCGCCGGGCCCGCCGCTCCCCCGCGGACCGGCTCGCTCTCGCGCTGGACCTGTTGCAGGATCCCGCGTTCGACGTACTGCTGACCGGATCGTCGCCGTTCCACGAGCTGCCCGACGTGATGGCCGCACTCGCGAGCGGCACCCTGCCCGCGCTCTGCCACGTCATCACCTACGACGAAGGGAACTGACGATGTTCCGAGTGACCGTGCGCGACCACATCATGATCGCCCACAGCTTCCGGGGCGAGGTGTTCGGACCGGCGCAGCGGCTGCACGGAGCGACGTACGTCGTCGACGCGACATTCGCGGCACCCGACCTCGACGCGGACGGGATCGTCGTCGACATCGGGCTGGCCAGCGAGCGGCTGCACAAGGTGCTCGCCGACCTGAACTACCGCAACCTCGACGACGAGGAGTCCTTCGCCGGGATGAACACCTCGACGGAAGCGCTGGCCAAGGTGGTCGCCGACCGCCTCGCCGACCGCCTCGACACCGGCCACCTCACCTCCATCACCGTGACCCTGCACGAGTCGCACATCGCGTGGGCGAGCTACGAACGGCAGCTGTGAAGGACGTCCACTTCGTCGTCCCCGCGGGCATCGACGACCCGCGACACCCCAGCGGGGGCAACGTCTACGACCGCCGGCTCTCCCAGGAGCTGGTGCGTCTGGGGTGGGTCGTGCACGAGCACCTCATCTCGACGGCGGGGCTGACCCGGGCGCTCGCCGACATCCCCGACGGCTGCGTCGTGCTCGTGGACGGTCTGATCGCCGACGATTCACTCGTCGCCGAGACGTCGCGGCTGCGGATCGTCGTGCTCCTGCACATGCCGGTCGGGGACGACCGCGAACTCGCGATCCTGAACGCTGCGGCGGCCGTGGTGACGACGAGCGAGTGGGCGCGCGACCGGGTCCCCGCTGTACGTGCGAGTGTGGCCACCCCAGGGTCCGACCTCGCGCCACTGGCACCCGGTTCGAGCTCCGGTGTTGAGCTGCTCTGCGTTGCGGCCGTCGTCCGCGCGAAGGGGCAGGACGTCCTGCTCGACGCGCTCGCGCGGATCACGCACCTCGACTGGCGCTGCACGATCGTCGGTGCCCTCGACCTCGATCCCGACTTCGTTGCTGAGCTCCGCGAGACGGAGCGCGTCCACTTCACCGGCCCGCTGACCGGGTCGGCCCTCGACGCGGTCTTCGGAGTGTCCGACCTGCTCGTCTCCTCCTCGCGGCGGGAGTCCTACGGCATGGCCGTGACCGAGGCCCTGGCCCGCGGCATCCCGGTGGTCACGACGGACGTGGGTGGCCTGCCCGAGGCGGTGGGAGCGGCACCGGACGGTTCACGCCCGGGACTCCTGTTCCCCAGCGACGACGCAGGCGCCCTGGCCGACCGTCTCGAGCGGTGGCTGACCGACGGGGAGCTGCGGGTGCGGCTCCGCCAGGCGGCGGCCTGTCGGCGCACCACCGTGGGCACGTGGACGCAGACGGCCGTCCGAGTGGCGGAGGTGCTGGCCCGATGGTGAAGATGGTGAACCAGCACGCCCTCCCAGCCGTGTCCCAGACAATGCACAGATCAACGCTCTGGATGTGGGCGCGGCTACTCGCCGGCGCCGCGATCCTCGCCGCCCTCGTGTGGCGGCAGGGCGCCGACCCGTTCGTGGACGGCCTGAGCCTGACGAGCCCGGCCGCGCTGCTCACGGCGCTGGTGATCACGGCCGGCACCACCCTCGCGTGTGCCTGGCGGTGGAGCCTGGTGGCACAGCGTCTCGGCGTCGCCGTACCCCTCGCGACGGCAGTCGCGGCCTACTACCGCTCGCAGTTCCTCAACGCCACGCTCCCCGGCGGGGTCCTCGGCGACGTCCACCGCGGCGTCAGCCACGGCCGGGAGACGCGGGCGATGGGCCGCGGGCTGCGGTCGGTCGCCTGGGACCGGGCCATCGGCCAGGCGGTGCAGGCCGTGCTCGCGCTGGCTGCCGTCGCCCTCCTCGTGCCGTCCGTGCGCACGCCGCTCGCCACGGCGAGCGTTCTCGCCGTTGCGGTCAGCGCGTTCGTCTGGGCGACGCTGCCCCGCAAGGCAAAAGACGTCCTGGCCGAGGAGGCTCGCCTCCTCAAGGACGTGTGGCCACAGCTCACTCTCGCCTCCGCGCTCGCCGCCGCCGGCCATGTCGTCGTCTTCGTGGTCGCCGCCCGCACCGTCGGGGTCGACGCACCGCTCGCCACACTCGGGGCCCTGGCGCTCGTCATCCTGCTGGTGTCGGCGGTGCCGATCGGCATCGCCGGCTGGGGTCCCCGCGAGGGCGCGGCTGCCTGGGTCTTCGGCGCGGTCGGTCTCGGGGCCGCGCAGGGCCTCACGGTCGCGGTGGCCTACGGCGTGATGGCGCTGGTCGCCACGCTCCCGGGTGCGATCCTGTTCGTACGCCGACGCGACGGCGTACGAGCGAAGGAGCCGGAGGAGGTGGCGCATGTCTGAGCGGCCCTACACCCTGCTGAGCTGCGGGATGTCGCTCGACGGCTACCTCGACGGCGCGACCGACCAGCGGCTGCTGCTGTCCAACGACGCCGACTTCGACCGGGTCGACGAGGTCCGGGCCGGTTGCGACGCGATCCTGGTCGGGGCGGCCACGGTCCGCAACGACAACCCGCGACTGCTGGTCCGAGCCGAGCAGCGCCGAGAGACCCGGCTTGCCAGCGGTCGCCCGAGCTCACCGCTCAAGGTGACCATGACGAGGAAGGCCGGGCTCGACCCGTCGTCGAACTTCTTCGCGACCGGCGATACCACCAAGCTCGTCTACTGCCCGGCCGAGACGGTCGGCCAGGCCCGTGACCGGCTCGGCCAGGTCGCCACGGTCGTCGACGGCGGCAGCACCGTGCGCATGCGGCGGTTGAGCGAGGACCTGCACGAGCGGGGCGTCCGCCGATTGATGGTCGAGGGCGGCGGGACGGTGCACACGCAGTTCCTCACCGACGGTCTTGCCGACGAGCTGCAACTGGTCGTGGCGCCGTTCTTCGTCGGTGACTCGCGGGCGCGGCGCTTCGTCGGCGACGGGCTGTTCCCGTGGAACCCCGACCACCGCGCGACGCTGGTCGAGACCCGGACCCTCGGCGACGTCGTCCTGCTCCGCTATGCCCTGTCCGCCCGCTTCGAGGGCTAGGACACGACCGACGTGACCTCGAGCAGCCCCTCGTTCATGCACTCCATGAACATGTCCATGTCGGTGATCGCGTCGCCGTCGATGTTCATCCCGATGCAGCACGTGCCGTCGTGCGAGATCAGGCTGGCCATCACGGCCACGCCGGGCAATGGCCCGAACGGGAAGACGCGCTCCACGCGGGCGCCGGCCATGTAGACGGGGTAGGGCACACCGGGCATGTTCGAGGCCGAGAGCTCGGCGGCACTGCCGACGAGGTTGAAGGCCATCTGCCCGACCTTCGACGGGACGCGGTTCAGCAGCGGCGCGACCAGGGAGAGTGTGTCGAGAGCGGGCTCGACGCGCAGGGTCAGCACGATCCCGCGCAGCACCGCGATCCGCTCGACGGGGTCCTCGATCCCGATCGGTGCCGCGAAATAGGCGCCCGCGAACTTGTTGCCGCCCATCGGGTCGTCGGACTTGCGCATGCTGACCGGCATCACCATCGAGAGGTCCTCGATGTCGACGCCGTGCCGCTCGTGGTAGCGCCGCAGCCCGCCGAGGAGGGCCGCGACATAGGCGTCGTTCAACGACCCGC
>JBDSPC010000299.1:0-6365 GCA_039914485.1 Nocardioides sp. | reverse complement strand
GCAACCGACAGTGTGTCGTCCCCGGCACCGCCCTGAGCCGCCGTGCTGCAACCCCCGACATCGATCGTGTCGTCGCCCCCAAAACTCCTGACCCGCCCGTCCGTCGACAACACGGAGATCCAGTTCGGGCCGTCGGTTCCGCGCACGCTCACGGGGTGGTCGACGCCGACTGCCCCCAGATCCTCGAACGCCTCGAACGTGACGTGGTCCCCTCCAGCAAGCAATCCCGTCCCGGCATCCAGGTCATATCGCAAAGCACCCGGAGCGAAACTCAGGGCACCGAACAGGTCGGTGCCGCGACCACCTTCGATGTGTGCCGTCCCCGCGGCCGCGCCGCCCAAAATCACCGTGTCGTCGCCGCGCCCCAGGTCGACCTGGTCGTCGTTCGCCTGTCGCCAGTCGCCGCTGATCACCTTGTCGTCGCCACCGTAGGTGTGCACGACATCAGCGGTCTCGGTGCCCGACTCCGCCGTTACGTCGACGTGGTCCCAGTTGTCCCAGACCCGGTCCTTGGCGCCCGACCCCACGTAGACGTCCGACCCGTTTCCGAGGATCACCAACGGACCGCGCGCCGGGTCCTGCATCGACACACGATCGTTCCCATCACCGGCGCTCACGGTCTTCGCGCCCGTGACACAGATGGCGTCATCGCCGCCGAGCCCGTCCACGTACTCCACACCATCCGTGACGATCACGTCGTCGCCCTCTGTGCCCTGCACGCTCCCACCTGATGTCTCGACGATGGTGGGCGCGAGGCCGAAGCAGGTCTGGGCGGCCTGGGCGGGCGTAACAGCGCTCAGTGGGGCAAGGGCAATGCTCGCGATCGCAAGAGCGAGGTGGCGGGTCTTCATCGAGGTTCCTCCGGTCAGGTGTGTGCTGGTTCGACGTCGAGGACATGCGTTTGGTTGTTGCACGCTTCGCTTACGCGACCTTGCGGCGCGAGGGCGGAGCCTCCGGCCAAGGCCTGTCCCCGCGGACGGTCAATTACGTCCACTCGGTGCTGCGCAAGGCGTTCAACGATGCCGTCAACATCGACCAGGTGATCGCGGTGAATCCGACAACGCGCGCCAAGCGACCGTCCGTCGAAGGCGTCACACAGGTGCATGGGGTCTGGGATGCGAGCCAGCTCGCGCTGTTCCTCGACGAGGTCAAGGCCGATCGGCTACCCGTACTTCCGGCTGGCGGCGTACACCGGTGCCAGACGAGGAGAGCTGCTGTTCCTGCGTTGGTCGAGTGTCGTGCTGGACGGCGATGGCCCGCACATCTGGATCAGGGGTTCGACGGGGATCGTCCGCGGCCGGCGCGTCGAGGGCGCCACCAAGACCGGGCGGGTGCGTCGAGTGAGTCTCGATGCGGGCACTGCCCAGGTCCTGCGGGATCACGCCGAGCGGCAGGCGAAGGAGCGCGAGCTGGTCGGGGGGTCGTGGCCCGGCGGCGACTGGGTGTTCCGCATGGAGATGGGCACCCCCCTGCGGATCGATCTGCCCGGAGAGTTGATGCGTGGCACGTTCGTTCGGCTCAACGGGGTGCGAAGGGTTCTTCCGCCGATCCGCTTCCACGACCTGCGCCATGTGCACGCCACCCTGCTCCTCCAGGACGGCGAACCGGTGCACGTGGTCGCTGAGCGGTTGGGCCACGCCGATCCCTCGATGACGTTGCGGGTCTACGCCCACGTGCTCAAGAGTCAGCGGGCCAGTTCGGCGACTCGATTCGCACGAATCATGGGCGAAGTAGAAAGCCCGGAGGAGTGAGCGTGTTAGCACCAGGTGTTAGCAGTGCGGCTACGGCCGTCCAAGACCGGATCGGCGCGCACCGCGCTGACCTGCAACAACTTGCTCCCCGGGATGGAGTCGAACCATCGTCGCTAATCCTGATTCAAAGTCAGGCGGGCCCTGCCGGCAGACCAACCGGGGAATGTGCGGCCAAGCCTATGGCCTCGCGGACGTCATACGACGATCGACCCATCGGCCCACGCGCGTATGACGTCCCGCGCGGACGACACTCCGGACTAGGGTCGTCCACGTGGACCTGCCCGTGATGCCGCCCGTCCAGCCGATGCTCGCCAAGGCCGTCAAGGGCGTGCCACAGCAGGGCGACTACTCCTTCGAGCCGAAGTGGGACGGCTTCCGCTGTCTCGTCTTCAAGGACGGCGACGAGGTCGAGCTCACGAGTCGCAACACCAAGCCGCTGACGCGCTACTTCCCCGAGGTCGTGGCCGCGATCAGGGAGCAGCTGCCGGAGCGGATCGTCCTCGACGGCGAGCTCTTCGTGGCCATCGGTGACCGCCTCGAGTTCGAGGTCCTGCAGGAGCGGATCCACCCGGCGAAGAGCCGCGTCGACATGCTGTCGGAGAAGACACCCGCGGGCTTCGTGGCCTTCGACCTGCTGGCGCTGGGCGACGATTCGTTCCTCGACAAGCCCTTCGAAGAGCGCCGAGCGGCGATGACCGAGGCGCTCCGCGGGCTGACCGGGCCCTGCTTCCTGACGCGGACGACCCGCGATCCCGCGGAGGCCGAGCAGTGGTTCGAGGACTTCGAGGGCGCCGGGCTCGACGGCGTCATGGCGAAGCCGCTCGCTGCGCCGTACGAGCCGAACGCCCGCACCATGTTGAAGATCAAGCACGAGCGCACCGCCGACGTCGTGGTCGCGGGCTACCGCGAGCACAAGACCTCCACGCCGGACAACCCGCTCCTCGGCAGCCTCCTCCTCGGCCTGTACGCCGATGGCGAGCTGCAGCACATCGGCGTGAGCGCGAGCTTCACGGCGGCCCGACGCGCCGAGCTGATCGAGGAGCTGCAGCCGCTGGTGTGCGCGATCGAGGACCACCCGTGGGGCAAGTGGAACGAGTTCCTGACCGCCAACCCCGACCGCGTCCCGGGCACCCAGAGCCGCTGGAGCCAGGGCAAGGACCTAGGGTTCACGCCGCTGCGCCCCGAGCGGGTGCTGGAGGTGAAGTACGACCACATGGAGGGTCGGCGCTTTCGCCATACGGCACAGTTCAAGCGCTGGCGCGACGACCGCGACCCGGAGTCGTGCGGCTACGAGCAGTTGGAGGAGCCAGTGAGCTATGACCTCGCTAGAGTTCTGAGTGGAGCCGACAATCCGCGTGGAGGCGATGAACAATGAGTGACAACATCAATGACGGCGTCGGCACCTACGACGTGGTGCTGCTCGTCGAAGCAGCCATGTCGAAGGGCGACGCGACCCAGGTGCGTTCGCTGCACAGCGACATCGAGGACCAGGTCGTCTATCACGTCCTGCTCCCGCTCGAGGACGCGGCGGCGCGCATCGAGGCGTCGCTCGGCACCCTCGGCGCCGGCGACGTGATGGCCGCGCCCGCCATGGTGATGAGCGACGTCGACCTCGACGCCGTTCGCCAGGAGTGCCGCGACCGATCCGCCAAGGACCTCGCCACCACGCTGGCGTCGATCGAGGCAGCCGGCGGGCGGGCCCTCGGCTCCGTCACGTCCGAGCCACCGGTCGACGCGCTGGTCGCCAAGGTCGGCGAGGTCGACGCCCGCGAGGTGATCGTGCTGACCCGCCCGCACCTCGTCGCCGACTTCTTCCACGTCGACTGGACCTCTCGCGCCCGGCGCAAGCTCGGCGTGCCCGTGCTGCACCTCCTCGAGCGGGAGAACTTCGACGAGCAGGCCGGCGGCGGCGAAGGCGTGACAGGCTTTTGAGCGCGTGAGGTTCGCCTCTCGCAAACGCCGCCTGTCGGTGGCGTTCCTCGTCTTCAACCTGGACGGCATGGGCGGTACGTCGAGGTCCGCCATCACGCAGGCCAACGCGCTCGCGCGACGGGGGAATGTCGACGTACGACTCGTCTCGATCACGCGCAGTGCGGACCGTCCGCACTACGACATCGACCCGGCGGTCGGCGTGGACCACCTCGCCGACGCGCGAGCTGAGGACGCCCGTGCCAAGCGGCCGTCACGGCTCGTGCCGAGGCGCTGGGACAGCCAGTTCTCCGAGCTCACCGACGACGGGATGGCTGCGCTGTCCTCGCTCGAGGTCGACCTGGTCATCACCGTGACGCCTGCCTTGATGGCGGCCGCCGTCCAGCTCCTCCCGACCGACACGAAGGTGATCCACCAGGAGCACCGCTCCTCGGCCGACCGGGTCGGCGGCATGGAGCCGCTGCTCGCCTTCGCCCCGCGCGTGGCCGCCGTGGCGCTCCTGACCCGCTCGACGGCTGACTGGTTCGGCGCCGAGCTCGGTGCGGCCGCGCCGGAGCTGGTCGTCATGCCCAACCCGCTGCCGGTCGCCCCGCAGCCGCGATCCGACCTGACGTCGAGGACGATCGTGACCGCCGGCCGGATCGTGCCGGAGAAGCAGTTCATCCACCTGGTGCGGGCCTTCGAGCAGATCGCCGACGGTCTGCCCGACTGGCGGCTGCGGATCCTCGGCGACGGGCCGTTGCGGAGCGAGCTGGTCGCGCACGCTGCCAAGGTCGGCCTGGCCGACCGGATCGAGCTGCCGGGCGCGGTGTCGGACATGGCGCCGGAGTGGGCGAACGCCGCCATCTGCGCGCTCTCCTCGAAGACGGAGGGTTTCCCGCTCGTCGCCCAGGAGGCGATGTCGGCGGGAGTCCCGGTCGTGTCCTACGACTGCCCCTCCGGCCCGCGCGAGCTCGTCGAGCACGACGTCAGCGGACTGCTCGTCGGCGCGGGCGCGAAGGCCGGGCTGGCCGCTGCCCTGCACTCCGTGGCGTCCGACCCGGCACTGCTCACCCGATTGGGCGCGGGCGCGTCCGAGGCCTCCCTTCGCTACGACGCCGACACCATCGCTGCGGAGTGGGAATCCCTCTTTGCTCGGGTAGTCCGTGACGAACGGACGCCCGACACGCCGACGGGAGGGGTTCCTTCGTCACGGACTACCGAATTCTCGAGGGAGGGGGTGCCGGTCAAGGTCCCCGCGATCACCCCGACCGAGGCCCGAGGCGAGGCGCTGAAGCTGGCGATCGACGCCGCTTCGTCTGCTGGCCCGGGGTGGTTCGTCATCCCCACCCACGACGGCCCGGCCCCGATCGTCGTCGTCCCCGCCGTTCACCGGGCCGCGGTCCTCGCGGCACTCGCCGACGTGCCCGACCACTTCTCGCTGCTCGACCCCGGCGATCGCGGTTGGCCCGTACGCCGCCTGCCTGCACGTGACCTCGTCGCCGTACTCCACAACGCGGCGCCCAACCGGATCGTGCTCGAGCCATGGCCGCGCAGCGAGGGTCGGCGTTCCTACCTCGGCGAGGACGCCGGGGTGGAGATCGAGTTCTGGGACCGGCTCCCCGACGGGACGCTCGTCGCGCCGCGCCCCAACCGCTGGACGCAGAGTGTCCCGGTCGGGACGGCGACTGTCGCCACCACCGTGGCCGGCGTCGAGGTGCCCACGCTCGAGCTGATGGCCGCGCCCACCCCGTTCGACGTGAGCTTCCCGATCGACGTCGTCTACACGTGGGTCGACGGCGAGGACGCCGATTGGAACGTCGCCCGGGCCAGCCGGGACGGCGCCGACGCCCGCAAGGAATCCGCCGGTGACGCACGATTCCGCAGCCGCGACGAGCTCCGCTACTCCCTGCGCAGCCTGCACCTCTTCGCGCCCTGGGTGCAGAAGATCTTCCTGGTCACCGCCGGGCAGCGCCCCTCGTGGCTGGCGGACGACGAGCGGATCACCCTCGTCGACCATCGCGAGATCCTCCCGGCCGATGCGCTGCCGACCTTCAACTCGCAGGCGATCGAGACGTCCCTGCACCGGATCCCCGGCCTGGCCGAGCACTTCGTCTACGTCAACGACGACGTCTTCCTCGGCCGCCCGACCCGCCCCGGGTTCTTCTTCTCCCCCGGCGGCAACGCAGCGGCGTTCGTCGGCGACGCCACCATCGGTCTGCCCGGCACCGCCGACAAGCCGTTCCTGCACGCGGCGGCCAACAACCGCGCGCTGTTGAAGGACGCGTTCGGCGTCGAGATCACCCAGGTAATGGCGCACTCGCCGCACCCGCAACGAGTCTCGGTGCTCAACGCGATCGAGGACCGCTTCCCCGACGCGATCGGCCGCACTGCGCGCGCGCCGTTCCGCAGCGAGACCGACGTCTCGCTGCTCTCCAACCTCGCGCAGCACTACGGGCTGATCACCGGAAGCTCCTACGCAGCCACCGCCCAGCACACCTTCGTCGACCTCAGCAACGCCCGCGTCGAGCGACAGCTCAAGCACCTGCGGGCGCGCGACCACGACTTCTTCTGCGTGGGCGACCACCACGACTTCGCGGTCGATGCCGAGGCCGTCGACGCGATGCTCGCGACGTTCCTCGAGGACTACTTCCCGCTCGCGGCCCCGTGGGAGCACTGAGCGACCCCCAAGCGTCGGCGTTGATC
>JBDSPC010000295.1:0-2624 GCA_039914485.1 Nocardioides sp. | reverse complement strand
GTCGGTCCAGCTCGTGCACGAGCGCCTCGCCGTCGACGTACAGGCAGGAGAAGGTGACCAGGTGGGGGAGTCGGTCTGAAGGGTCGCCGACCACCTCGACGTCGGGCACCTCGGCCGCGACCCGGGCGCGGACGACGTCGATCAAGGAGTGCTGGCGGGCGTTCACTTCCGAGCGCTCGGCGACCACGGCCTGGAGGGACGCGGCGGCGGCGAGGATCGCGGGGACGTTCTCGAAGCCGGAGGTGCGCTCGTCGACGCGGTCGTCGGACGGGAAGGGGCTGCGCCACCGTGCGCCCTTGCGCACCAGCAGCACGCCGACGCCGGCCGGTCCGCCCCACTTGTGCGCGGAGCCCGCGGCGGCGTCCCATCCGGAGGGCAGGGGGAGTCGCCCCATCGACGCGCAGGCGTCCATGAACACCGGTGCATCGGTCTGCTCGCTCACCGACGCCACCGGCTGGAGCGTGCCGACCTCGTGATTCGCACTCTGTACGGCGACGACGGCCGCCGTGGAGGGAACGTCGGCCAGCACCACGCGACCGAGGGAGTCGACCGGGACAGGCAGGAGGGTGCCGCCCCACCGCGCGGCATGCAGGACGGAGGAGTGCTCGACCGCCGTGTGCGCGATCGGCAGCCCGTTGCGCAGCCCCCGGTAGGCCAGGCCGAGCAGCCCGCGGTGGACCGCGTCTGTCCCGGTCGCGGTGAAGGACACTTCGTCGGGTCGTACGCCGAGTGCGTCGGCCGTGGCCTCGCGCGCGTTGTCCAGCAGCAGCCGGGCGTCACGCGCGGGTGCGTGCAGGCGGCGCGGGTCGGCGTACCCCCGATCAAGGGCGGCGAGGAAGGCCTCGCGCGCGGCCGGGTGCAAGGGCGTCGAGGACGCGGCGTCGAAATCCTTGCTCACGCGCCGAACGTAGACCATCCACGGTGATCGGTGTCGCCGCGCACGTGTGCGGCGCGACACCCGACCCGCCACCGCCACCGGGCGCGAATGACGATAGTCTTCGCACGTGTCGAGACTGGACCTAGAGAGAGGCTCGTTCGTGGGTCTGCAACTCCCCCAACCGACGGCCAAGCGTGCTGCCGCACCGATGCGCAGGCTGGCCACGGGTGCGCTGATCGCGGCGACCCTGCTCTTCCTGAGCGCATGCGATGCCGCCGACAAGGACCAGATCGCGCGACTCGCGATGCCGATACCAGCGACCGAGCAGGCTCCGCACACCTTTGAGCTGTGGAAGTGGTCCTGGGTCGCCGCGATGGTCACCGGTGTCATCGTCTGGGGCCTGATCTTCTACGCCGTGGTGAAGTTCCGCCGCCGCAGCGACGACGAGATCCCCGTGCAGACGCGCTACAACCTGCCGCTCGAGATCTTCTACACGATCGCCCCGATCATGATGGTGATCGTCTTCTTCTACTGGACCGTCAACGTCCAGAACAAGATGATCGCGATCGATCCTGAGCCCGACGTGACCATCGAGGTCGTCGGCCAGCAGTGGCAGTGGACGTTCAACCACGGCGTGGGCGAGCCGACCGGTCCTGCTACGCCCAACTACACCGACAACGAGTACCGCTACGACGACTACGTCTACGTCGTCGGCGACGGTGACACGATCCCGACGCTGTGGCTGCCGGTCGACCAGACGATCCAGTTCAACCTGCACTCGCCCGACGTCATCCACGACTTCGGCGTGCCGTCCTTCCTGATGAAGATGGACGTCGTCCCGGGCCGGATCAACAGGTTCCAAGCCACGCCGACCAAGATCGGTGAGTACGTCGGCAAGTGCTTCGAGCTCTGCGGTGTCGACCACTCCCGGATGCTCTTCAACGTGAAGGTGGTCAGCCAGGCTGACTACGACGCCTACCTCGCCGACCTGGCCGAGCAGGGTGCCGAGTCCGACACTCCGCTGCTCGGCGGCGCCAATGCGCGCACGCAGGCCGGCCTCGACGACGAATCTGAAGGGGGCCAGGAGTGAGCACCGCAACTGCATCCACGACCGCTCCGGCTGTGCGCAAGCCGCTCGGCCAGCAGCTGGTCAAGATCATGACCACCACCGATCACAAGCTGATCGGCAAGCTCTACCTCATCACCTCGTTCGGCTGGTTCATGATCGGCGGCCTGATGGCCATGCTGATCCGTTCCGAGCTGGCGTTCCCGGGCAACCAGGTCGTCAACGACGAGCTCTACAACCAGCTGTTCACGATGCACGGCACGATCATGCTGCTGCTGTTCGCGACGCCGCTGTTCTTCGGCTTCGGCAACGTGATCATGCCGCTGCAGATCGGCTCGCCCGACGTGGCGTTCCCGCGCCTGAACATGTTCAGCTACTGGCTGTTCCTCTTCGGAGGACTGATCGCCGCCTCCGGCTTCCTGACCCCGCAGGGCGCGGCCGACTTCGGCTGGTTCGCCTACACCCCGCTCTCCGACGCGGTGCGCTCGCCCGGCGTCGGCGGTGACCTGTGGATCATGGGTCTGTGGATGGCCGGTCTCGGCACCATCCTCGGTGCGGTCAACTTCATCACCACGATCATCTGCATGCGCGCGCCCGGCATGACCATGTTCCGGATGCCGATCTTCGTGTGGAACACGCTGATCACCTCGCTGCTCGTGCTGATCGCGTTCCCGATCCTCG
>JBDSPC010000260.1:0-4262 GCA_039914485.1 Nocardioides sp. | reverse complement strand
CACCGGTCTGGCCAACCGCCGACGCTTCGACAGCGAGCTCCAGCGGCACCTCGAGCGCGTCCGTCGCTACGGCAACACCGGCGCCGTGCTCCTTCTCGACCTCGACAACTTCAAGCAGGTCAACGACAGCCTCGGGCACAACGCCGGCGACCAGCTGCTCGTCACCATCGGCGGGCTGCTGCGCCGTGCGGTCCGCGAGACGGACGTGGTCGCGCGCCTGGGCGGCGACGAGTTCGCCGTACTCATGACCGACGGCGACCAGGCCGCGGCCATGCTGGTGGGCGAGGGGATCGTCAACGTCGTGCGCGACCACGCCGCGACCCTCGATGGCGTACGCCGCCGGGTGACCGCCAGTGTCGGAGCCGTGACGTTCAAGGCCGCCAGCGAGCAGTCGTCGGACATCCTGGCGCTGGCCGACATGACGATGTACGACGCCAAGGAGGCCGGACGCAACCAGGTCGCGTTGCTCCCCGAGGGTGAGACCCGCCCGCCCAAGTTCTCGGCGCGGCTGCAGTGGCAGAGCCGGATCGAGGATGCGCTGGAGTTCGACCGGTTCGAGCTCCACCTGCAGCCGATCATGAACCTCTCCAACGACCGGATCACCTCGGCCGAGGTGCTGTTGCGGCTCCGCGACAACGACGAGCTGGTGCCGCCGTCCCGCTTCATCTACATCGCCGAGCGGGTCGGGCTGATGCCCCGGATCGACGCGTGGGTCGTCGAGAACAGCCTCGCGATGCTGGCGCGGCTGCGCGAGCTCGACCCGACGTTCGAGCTCGAGGTCAACCTGTCCGGGCACTCGATCGGGCATCCGCACATCGAGCAGACGATCCGCGACTCACTGGTCATGCACGGCGTCGAGCCGTCGGCCCTGATCCTGGAGATCACCGAGACGGCGGCCGTCGCCGACGTGGCGCTGGCCCGGGCGTTCGCCGAGCGGATCACCGACCTCGGCTGTGCCTTCGCCCTGGACGACTTCGGTGCCGGCTTCGGGTCGTTCTACTACCTCAAGCACCTCTTTTTCGACTACGTGAAGATCGACGGCGAGTTCGTCGCGCACGTGCACGAGTCGCAGGTCGACCGCACGATCATGCGCTCGATCGTCGGCATCGCTCGCGACCTCGGCAAGCGCACCGTGGCCGAGTTCGTCTCCGAGCCGGAGATCCTCGCCGTGTGCCGCGAGGAGGGCGTCGACTTCGTCCAGGGGTTCCTGATCGGGAAGCCGGTGCCGTACGACGAATTCGTGGCGTCCTTCCTGCCAGCCGGGGCGGTCGCGGCCGCGAACGAGTGACGCACGACGAACAAAGGGGACTCGGGAACCATGCAGTGGCTGCAACGTCTGGTGGGTGTGGCGATCCTCGGTACGGCGACGCTCGGGGCGCTCGTCCTGTGGCTGGCCGTCGCCGCGGGGGACCCGGAGCGCGCAGAGCGCCCCACCGAGGGGTTGCTCTTCGGCATCTGGCAGATCGCCTACGACACCGTCATGCCGTCGACCCGCACGCTGATGGCGGCCGCCGGGGTGGCGCTGCTGCTGGCGGCGGCCGTCGCTGCCGTTGAGCGCCGGCTGCTCAACAACGCGCGTCGCAGCGAGAGTCCCGACCGGATGCCGCTGGCGCCCAAGCTGGTGATGGCCGAGACCCGGGGCGTCTACGCCGGCCCGGTCACGATCACGGTGCTGATCCCCGCGCACAACGAGGAGTCCTGCATCTCCGAGACCCTCGCCTCCCTGCTGTCCCAGTCGTTGCCACCGGCCCGCGTCGTCGTGGTGGCCGACAACTGCACCGACGCGACGGTCCGGCTCGCCCGCGAGGCGGGCGTCGACGTCTTCGAGACCGTCGATAACACGCACAAGAAGGCGGGCGGGCTCAACCAGGCCCTCTCGCAGCTCCTGTCCGGCCAGGGCGACAACGACTGCGTGATGGTGATGGACGCCGACACGCAGCTCGACGCCGGGTTCCTGGCTGCCGCTGCGCGCCGGCTGACGGACGACCGGGCGCTGATGGCGGTCGGCGGCCTCTTCTACGGCGAGGACGGTGCGGGCCTGATCGGCCAGTTCCAGCGCAACGAGTACACCCGCTACCAGCGCGACCTGCGGCGACGCCGCGGCCGCGTCTTCGTCCTGACCGGCACGGCGTCGGTGTTCCGGCCCCGAGCCCTCCGCGCCGTGGCCGACGAGCGTGGCCGCAACCTGCCGGGGATCCCGGGCGACGTCTACGACACGGTCGCGCTCACCGAGGACAACGAGCTGACGATCGCGCTCAAGTCGCTCGGCGCGCTGATGATCTCGCCGAGCGACTGCACGGTGGTCACCGAGGTGATGCCGACCTGGCGGGCGTTGTGGGCCCAGCGGCTGCGCTGGCAGCGCGGCGCGCTGGAGAACCTCGGCGCCTACGGCCTGCGTCCGCAGACCTTCCGCTACTGGGCCCAGCAGCTCGGCATCGGCTACGGCGTCATCGCGCTGGCGTCCTACCTCCTGCTGATGGTGCTGATGACGCTCGCGACCGCGACCTGGGTGTGGTTCCCGTTCTGGATCAGCATCGGGCTGGTCTTCACCGTGGAGCGGATCGTGACCGTGTGGCGCGGCGGCTCCAAGGCGCGGTTGCTCGGTTTGTCGCTGTTCCCGGAGCTCTTCTACGCGATGTTCCTCAACGTCGTCTTCGTCAAGGGCATCTGGGACCTCTCGCTGGCCAGGCAGGCGACGTGGAAGCACATCGTCCAGACCGACCACGGCATGCGGATGGAGAAGTGAGGTGGACACCGTGACCGCGATGGGGATCCTGCTTCCCGAGAGCCTCCTGCGCACGGAGGTATTCGCCGTGCTCGCCGCGTTCGTCTCGATCAACACGATCGTCTACGTCACCCTCGCCGTCGCGAAGATCCTGCCCAAGGTCTACGTCCTCGACTGGATCGGCCCCCGCAACCGGCGGGCCGAGACCCGCAGCATCCGCCCGGATGCGCCGATCTGAGGCCCCGCGTGGGACGTGGGTCACAACCCTTGATCGATCCAATATGTACGCCGCAGGGCGCAAGTTAGCCTCGGCGACAACCGTCGCCGCAGCGTTGCCGCACGGGGTTCGAATCAACACTCCACGACACCACCGTCGATGCGCTCGACGGCCGGAGGCGCCAACCTATCGAGGCGACCACCGCGAATGCGCGAGAGGGAATCCGCAGGCAATGACCGCCACTTTCGAAACGTCCACTCCGACGACCCACCAGGGAATCCTGGCCTGGGTCAACGAGATCGCAGAGCTCACCCAGCCCGACAACATCCACTGGTGCACCGGCTCCGACGAGGAGTGGGAGCAACTCACCGCGGCCCTCGAGGGCACCGGCACCTTCACGCGGCTGAACCCCGAGATCAAGCCCAACTCGTTCCACGCAGCCTCCGACCCCACTGATGTGGCGCGCGTCGAGGACAAGACGTTCATCTGCTCTGTCGACGAGAAGGACTGCGGGCCCACCAACAACTGGATGGAGCCCGAGAAGATGAAGGACATCATGCGCGGGCTCTACGCCGGCTGCATGAAGGGCCGCACGATGTATGTCATCCCCTTCGTCATGGGTCACCTCGACGCCGAGAAGCCGATGTTCGGCATCGAGCTCACCGACTCCGCCTATGTCACCGTCTCGATGCGGGTCATGGCGCGCATGGGCACCGACGTGCTCCGCCGCATCGAAGAGCTCGACAATGAAGGTGCAGAGGACGTCTCGTGGGTCCCCGCGCTGCACTCGGTCGGCAAGCCGCTGGCCGAGGGCGAGGCGGATGTCGCCTGGCCGTGCAACGACACCAAGTACATCGTCCAGTTCCCCGAGGAGCGGATGATCTGGAGCTTCGGTTCCGGGTACGGCGGCAACGCACTGCTCGGCAAGAAGTGCTACGCGCTCCGCATCGCCAGCGTCATGGCGCGCGACGAGGGCTGGATGGCCGAGCACATGCTCATCCTCAAGCTCACGTCCCCGCAGGGCGTCACGAAGTACATCGCCGCGGCCTTCCCGAGCGCCTGTGGCAAGACCAACCTCGCCATGCTCAAGCCGACCATCCCGGGCTGGAAGGTCGAGGCCATCGGCGACGACATCGCCTGGATGCGCATCGGCGAGGACGGCCGCCTGTGGGCCGTCAACCCGGAGTTCGGCTTCTTCGGTGTCGCCCCCGGCACCAACGAGCACACCAACCCCAACGCCATGGCGACCATCAACAAGGGCAACTCGGTGTTCACCAACGTCGCGCTCACGCCCGAGGGTGACGTCTGGTGGGAGGGCCT
>JBDSPC010000219.1:0-5767 GCA_039914485.1 Nocardioides sp. | reverse complement strand
TCACCACCAGCGTCGCGGCCGACACACACGTCGTGTGGCGCTACGCCGGCAAGGCCATCGGCGATGTCATCGGCTTCAAGGAGGCGCGGGCCAAGACCCGGGCCAGCGGCTGCTGGGCCGGCACCGTCAACGAGGCGGTCACCTTGATGGTCAAGGTGCGTCAGATCTCGCAGCGTGGACGGGCCGGAGCGATCGCCTGGGCGCCCGTCACCGAGAGTTTCCTGCCGCCGATGCGGCGCGCCCGCGGGGGTGTGCTGGCCAGCGACGCGGCGCTCTCCTGCAAGACCACCCGCTGACGCGGGGGCCCCTCGGCCCGCTCGGGCGCAGACGCCGCGACTCCTCGACAATCCGCGTGCGACATGATGTGCGCATGGGCAAGCAGGAAGACTTCGTACTCCGCGCACTCGAAGAGCGTGACGTCCGCTTCGTGCGGCTGTGGTTCACCGACGTCCTGGGCTTCCTGAAGTCCGTGGCGGTGGCGCCGGCCGAGCTCGAGGGCGCCTTCGAGGAGGGCATCGGCTTCGACGGCTCCGCGATCGAGGGCCTGGCCCGGGTCTACGAGGCTGACATGCTGCTCAAGCCCGACCCGTCGACGTTCCAGATCCTGCCGTGGCGCGGCGAGGGCCCCGCGACCGCTCGGATGTTCTGCGACATCGCGATGCCCGACGGCTCGGCTTCCTTCGCCGACCCGCGCCACGTCCTCAAGCGGACCCTGAGCGCGGCGGCCGACAAGGGCTTCACGTTCTACACGCACCCCGAGATCGAGTTCTACCTCTTCAAGGACCACCCCGAGCCCGGCGAGGAGCCGCGTCCGGTCGACCGGAGCGGGTTCTTCGACCACACCGCCCAGTCGAAGGGCTCCGACTTCCGCCGCGAGGCCATCTCGATGCTCGAGGCGATGGGCATCTCGGTCGAGTTCAGCCACCACGAGGGAGGCCCCGGCCAGCAGGAGATCGACCTGCGGTACGCCGACGCGCTCTCCACCGCCGACAACATCATGACCTTCCGCACGGTCATCCGTGAGGTCGCGCTCAGCCAGGACATCTGGGCCACGTTCATGCCCAAGCCCTTCACCACCCACCCGGGCTCGGGGATGCACACCCATGTCTCGCTCTTCGAGGGCGACCGCAACGCCTTCTACGAGGCAGGCTCCGAATACCAGCTGTCCAAGACCGGGCGCGCCTTCATCGCCGGCATCCTGCACCACGCCAGCGAGATCAGCTGCGTGACCAACCAGTGGGTCAACTCCTACAAGCGCCTGATCGGCGGCGGCGAGGCGCCCTCCTACATCTCGTGGGGGCACAACAACCGCAGCGCCATGGTCCGGGTGCCGATGTACAAGCCCAACAAGGGCCAGTCGACCCGCATCGAGCTGCGCACCATCGACGCCGCCTGCAACCCCTACCTCGCCTTCGCGGTGGTCCTCGCGGCCGGCATGAAGGGCATCGAGGAGGGCTACGAGCTGCCGCGCGAGGCCGAGGACGACGTCTGGTCGCTCAGCGAGCGCGAGCGCAAGGCACTGGGCATCCACCCGCTGCCCAGGAGCCTGTGGGACGCGATCGGCATCGCCGAGGACTCCGAGCTGCTGGCCGAGACGCTGGGCGAGCACGTCTACGACTTCTTCCTGCGCAACAAGCGCCAGGAGTGGGAGGAGTACCGCGGCCAGGTCTCCGCCTTCGAGCGCGACCGGATGCTGCCGGTCATCTGACGTGACGCCCACCGCCGGTTCCCTCGTCCGGCTCGGATTCCTCGACGGCGATGCCGCTCGGGCGGGCATCGAGCGGCTCGGGGAGGCCGGCCCGGAGCTGGCGAGCCCGCTGGCCGCCTCGGCCGATCCCGACGCGGCGCTCACCGCCCTGCTGCGGCTCGCGGAGGCAGTCGGCAGTCGATCGGTCGAGGACCGCGAGGCGATGCTCGAGGCGCTGGCCGACGACGAGGGTACGGCGATGCGCCTGTGCATGGTCCTGGGCGCCAGCGAGGCACTCGCCAACCACCTGGTGCGCCACCCCGAGGAGTGGCACGAGCTCACCGACCCGACACTGGGCGCGACCCGCCCGGCCGCCTTCGCGATGCGGGCCTCGCTGCTGTCGGCGGTGGGGGCCGACCCGAGTGCCGAGAAGCCCGTCGCCACCCTGCCGGACGCGCAGGCCGTCGACGCGCTGCGCGTGCACTACCGGCGGATCCTGCTCCGGCTGGCCGCTCGCGACCTGGCGCACCACCTCGCCATCGACGACGCGGCCGCCGAGATCGCCGACCTGGCAGCCGGCACCCTGGAGGCCGCGCTGGCCGTGGCCCGGGCCCGGGTGGGCGAGACGGCGGCCGCTGCCGACCTGTCGGTGATCGCGATGGGCAAGTGCGGCGGCCACGAGCTCAACTACATCTCCGACGTCGACGTCATCTTCGTCTTCGAGCCGGCCGACGGGGCCGACGAGGGCGTGGCCCTGCGCGCCGCCACCCAGCTCGCCGCCCAGCTGATGCAGGTCTGCTCGGACCACACTGCCGAGGGGACGATCTGGCCGGTCGACGCCAACTTGCGTCCCGAGGGCGCCTCCGGGCCGCTCGTGCGCACGCTGGCCAGCCACCGCGGCTACTACGAGAAGTGGGCCAAGACCTGGGAGTTCCAGGCCCTGCTCAAGGCGCGTCCCGTCGCGGGCGACCTCGACCTCGGCCGGCGCTACGTCGAGATGATCTCGCCCATGGTCTGGAGCGCCGCCGAGCGCGACGGGTTCGTGCACGACGTGCAGGCGATGCGCCGCCGGGTGCTCGACCACATCCCTGCCCATGAGGCCGAGCGCCAGCTGAAGCTCGGGTCGGGCGGCCTGCGCGATGTGGAGTTCGCCGTACAGCTGCTGCAGCTGGTGCACGGGCGTGCCGACGAATCGATCCGATCCGGCACGACATTGAGCGCGCTCGCGCAGCTGACCCGGGGCGGCTATGTCGGGCGCGAGGATGGGGAGGCCCTGCACGAGGCCTATGCGTTCCTGCGCACCCTCGAGCACCGGATCCAGCTGCACCGGTTGCGGCGCACCCACGCCGTGCCCGATGACGAGGCGTCGCTGCGTCGGCTCGGGCGCTCGCTCGGGCTCTACTCCGAGCCGGTCGCCGAGCTCGACAAGCTGTGGAAGTACCACCGCCGCGAGGTGCGGCGGCTGCACGAGAAGATCTTCTACCGGCCGCTGCTCGCGGCCGTCGCCCAGCTGGCCGGCGACGACGCCCGGCTGTCGCTCGACGCCGCCGGGGCTCGCCTCTCGGCCCTCGGCTACGGCGATCCCAAGGGCGCGCTGCGGCACCTCGAGGCCCTGACCAGCGGGGTCTCGCGCACGTCCGACATCCAGCGCACGCTGCTGCCGGTGATGCTGTCGTGGTTCGGCGACTCGCCCGATCCCGATGCCGGGCTCTTCGGCTTCCGGCGGCTGAGCGAGAGCCTCGGCCGCTCGTCGTGGTACCTCAAGATGCTGCGCGACGAGGGCGAGGTCGCCCAGCGGCTCGCCTTCCTGCTCGGCACCTCGCGCTACGCCACCGACCTGCTCGAGCGCGAGCCGCAGGGCGTACGGATCCTCGGCGGCGACCTCCTGCCACTGTCGGCCGACGCGCTCACCACCGAGATGCAGTCCGTCGCGTCGCGGCAGAGCGACCCGGAGGAGGCAGTGCGGGCGATTCGCGCCGTACGGCGACGTGAGCTGCTGCGGATCGCGTGCGGTGACCTGGTGGGGGAGACCGACGTGGCGCTGGTCGGCGCCGGCCTCTCGCGCCTCACCGACGCCACCTTGGAGGCGACGCTGACGGTGGCGATGGACGCCGTGCGCGTGGCCCGCGGGCTCGACGCCGAGCCCTGCCGGATGGCGATCATCGCGATGGGGCGGTACGGCGGGTTCGAGCTGTCCTACGGCAGCGACGCCGACGTCATGTTCGTGCAGGAGCCGGTCGACGGTGTCGAGCCACAGGTCGCTGCGGCGTACGCCCAGGCAGTGGTGGGGGAGCTGCGACGACTGCTGTCCCTGCCCGCGACCGACCCGCCGCTGGTGGTCGACGCCGACCTGCGACCGGAGGGCAAGCAGGGGCCGCTGGTCCGGACGCTGGCGTCCTACGAGGCCTACTACGCCAAGTGGTCGCACGTGTGGGAGTTCCAGGCGCTGCTGCGTGCCGACGCGGTGGTCGGCGACCCGGAGCTGCGCGCCAGGTTCACGGCGCTGATCGATCCGCTGCGGTTCCCGGTCGCCGGGATCGCGCCCGACGACATCGTCGAGGTGCGCCGGATCAAGGCTCGGGTCGACGACGAACGGTTGCCGCGTGGCGCCGACCCCAACACCCACCTCAAGCTCGGTCGCGGCGGGCTCGCCGACGTCGAGTGGACCGTCCAGCTGCTGCAGATGCGGCACGCCGGCACGGTGCCGGGGCTGCGCACGACCCAGACCCTGGCGGCGCTCGAGGCAGCGGTGGCCGCCGAGCTGGTCGAGGCCGAGGACGCCGAGGTGCTGGCCGCGGCCTGGCGGCTGGTGAGCCGGATGCGCAACGCGGTCACGCTGGTGCGCGGCAAGCCGTCGGACCAGGTCCCGCGCGACGCCACGGAGCGCGCCGCCGTCGCGCGGGTGCTCGGCTACCCCGCGGGCGACTCGGACCGGATGGTCAACGACTACCTCCGCACCACGCGTCGCGCGCACGGCGTCGTGGAGAAGGTGTTCTGGCGAGAGTGAAGCGTCATGCTTCATCTTCGCTTAAATGAAGTGATAGTCTTCTTTGGTGTGAGGTGAAGCCATGACATCAACCACCATGATCGGCGACCTGATCGGGTCCCGCGGCTCGGACGACCGGCAGGCGCTGCATGCCCGCTTCGAGCGCGCGCTGGACGAGGTGAATGCGCGCTTCGACCCGCCGACGCCGATGCGGATGCAGGTCGGCGACGAGTACCAGGGCGTCTTCGCGACGCTCGGCGATGCGCTGTCAGCGTCGTTGCTGGTCCGGCTGGCGCTGCACCCCGATGGCGACATCCGGCACGGGATCGGCCGGGGCGAGATCGAGGTCCTGGGCACCTCGCCCCGGGTCGAGGACGGCCCCGGCTGGTGGGCCGCCCGCGCCGCGGTCGAACGCGTCGAGGAGAACGAGTCGAGGGCCGCGACCCGGACACTGCGCACGGCGTACGTCGATTCTTCTCCTTCCGCTGTCATGGACGTGGTCAATGCGAGCCTGCTGCTCCGCGACGAGCTCGTCACCGGCCTGTCGGAGCGGTCGTTGTCGGTGCTGCGTGGTCTGCTGGCAGGCACGACGCAGCGTGACCTGGCCGACGAGCTGGGCATCAGTCCGTCGGCCGTCTCCCAGCGGGTGCGCGCCGACGGCCTCGGGACGATCCTGGCTGCACACGAACTCCTGGGAGGGCTCGCATGAGCTGGCTGGCCTTGTTGCTCATCGGCCTGGCGCTGGCCGACCTGACGCACTCGGTGCGGCCGGTGCGGATCCTGCCCGAGTGCGTGGGCGCCGTCGGCGCGATCGTGGTCGGGCTGTGCGCCGGCCTCACCGAGCCCCGCGACATCGTGGCGCTGGTCCTGATCGCCGTGGCCGTGGTGGCGTGGGGACAGACCGTGACCAGCGGCTTCGCCGGCCGCCTCCCGGCGTCCGTGCCGCTGGCGGTGCTGGCCGTCTCGGTCGGTCTCACCCTCGCGTTCGCCGGGCAGGCCGGTGTCGCGGACGGCCTGCTGGGCGACTGGCTGCGCTCGACGCCGGTGCCCGTTCTCGCGGGCCTGGACGCCGATCGCGCGCTGCTGCTGGCCGG
>JBDSPC010000214.1:0-11929 GCA_039914485.1 Nocardioides sp. | reverse complement strand
GCGCGTACAACCAGGATTGTCTGCTCTGGTTGGTATGGAATTGCAACTCGACATAGCAGTCGCCGTTCGGAGCGTTCCGTTCAAGCTCCAACTTGTTGATGTCTTGCCACTGGTTCTGCCCGCCCGGAATGTCCGCATCCAGAGCGGGATTGAGGGCGTTGCATTGAAGTGCGTCGCTGTAGTAGTGCTCCCACATCGTGAGCAGATAGTCCGCTCCGTCTCCGCAGCCGGTAAGCGCGTTGGTGTGGGTGATGGTGTGAACGTCAGCACCGAAGTTGATGCTGGCAACCACGTTGTCCGCGTAATCGTCGTCCTTCTTGTTCTTTCCAACGCGAACACCAAAACCTCGAGCGTGATAATTTCGCGTCCTGCTAGCTGGGTTGTTGTATCCGTAAACCCAGTTGCCGTTGGCGGCGTACAGATTCCAGTACCTGCCGTTGATGTTTTCCTGGCGGCCAGGATTCATGCATTCGCCTCGGTTGCCGGAGGTCGAATGACGCGGCGACGACAAGAACACTCGATACCCATTGAAGGCGTCATCATTCGCACCTTCTGGGTAGATCGTGATGTTGTTGGTAACAATGGCGTCGGCGGGGCTTGTGGTCCCGTCATGAGCAAATCCGACGCGCGGTAAAGTTAGCAGTACCGCCGAAGTGAGGGTTACTAGAACCACTCTGACTATCGCTCGTCGCGTCAACTACGTCCCCGTTCTACTTATTGGGCTTAGTCTTAAACTCGGTCGAACGAAGTTGTACCGTCGGCGATCGTCTCCGAACCGCCATCGGCTAACGAGCACCGCAATAGCCGCGTGCCCGGTCGTCCTTGAAATGGAGTATGGGGCGCGCGAGGAATCCGCGTCAAGCGATTCTTGACTTTCATCGCCGGCGGGCTCCCGCACTTCCGACGAACCTCATGACTCCACTCGGCGGACTGAAGGAGTTGAACGGCCATCACATCGCGGGTATGTGTCGGGTTCGGGGGACTTGGTCCGCCGCCAGCCCGCCGCCCAGGCACCGGTGCCTTAGCGGCACGCACCGGCAGATGTGCGAGAACAATCAGTCTGCGCTCCCCGCAGGAGGAGATGTCGCTCCGCTCGACGCGAAAGTTCGCAGAGTCGTTGGCGCGCTCCAGAAGATGACCGAGCACCTCAGTGATCGTCGCGCCCGCTAGCTAGCGCACTGGCCGCCATATGCAACGTTTTGGGCAGACCAACATCCTGGTGGTCTCCCGGCCCCTCGTTGCCCAGCACGCGGCCTGGTCGGCCGCCGTCGAGCACGCTGACGAACGCCCGCCAGACGTGCCGCTCACTTTGGTCGCACGCAGCGCGAAAGGCCGTCGGCATGGCCCCAGGAATGGAGTCGGGGCAGGCGCAGAAGCTGACCTCGATGTGGGGCGCCCCCACTCAGCGGGGCACCGTCCTTACCGAGCGGCTATCAAGCACGTGGTCAAGTTTGGCAGCGGTCGCGGGCAGCCAGCGTGCCTCATGGTGCGCCACGACAACGCCTTGCGCACGTCATCTGTCTCCTGGCTGGTCGCTGAATTCGAACTGGTAGGCGCCCTTGACATACAGCACGGCGAACCCGGTGCTCACGCCAGCGAGGAACAGCAGAACGAGAGGCAAAGGCCCGGGCAGATGCGTCACTCGATTGGCCAAGTAGTACGTGAGGATCGCCCCGGTCACCGCGTAGTACGCGAGGATCGCCCCGGTCACCGCGTAGTACCAGACGCTCGCCTTCCACGCGATGTCCAGGTAGTGCTTGTACAGGTCGACAAGGAGGGCGTACTGCGCCCACATGCGGTTGGTGCCAGGAGCGACCGGTTGCGCTGACGGATCAGCCCACGTCTTCTCATCGAAGGAGGCGCCCCCGTCCTCCCTCCATGTGAGGGCCTTGCGCAGCCACCCAGACTCGCCCATGACCGGCCTCCCGAGACCCTGTGTAGGAAGTGTCCGCCTCTGTGCCGGCTGATGTCTACAGACGCGTGCTCACCCGGGCAGTTGGGGCTACCAGCGACCTGACAGCGACGCTCCGCCAGAACTGCGACGCGTCACGAGAGCGTGATTGCCCCACTGCATCGTCGCCACCAGATTCAGACCGGGTGGCACAGGGGTGAACATGACCGCAAACGAGACGACCAACCAACCAAGCACTGACCGGGACCATGAGATGAGCGAGCAGCTCACCGTCCTTCGAAAGGTCTACGAGTTCCCCTACTCGCACATGCTCCTCGACTACGTGGACGTGGCCCAGGAGGCATCGCTCGGGATCCGCCTCGAGAACAGGAGCTACGACTCAGGCACAGTCATGATCCAAGTGACGATCTACGCCGAAGCGCCGGAACTCGAGCTAGACCAGGCCGCCACCTGGTGGCCGTTCCCACGAGGCTGGACCAGCGTCGAGCGACTCAACCCGGAAGTTCCCGAGATCTTCGCAGCACTCCGGGACCCGCGGTGGACCACCCACCACGCTCGAGCCTTCAGGCTCTGGTGCCGCAGTGAGGGCACCCAATGGTCCGTCGAGTTTTCCGACCAGCCGCTCAGCGCAGACCTCGACTACCACTCCTTCACCCGCGACGACACCGACGAGGTGCGTGGCGCCGACGAGGACCCCTACTCGTTCCACCACGCCTACAACGCACTGGACGACTAAGGGTGTCTTGGCCCTGACGGGCCGCCCTTCCTGGGTCCAACCCCTAGCCAAGTGCGAGATATCGGGAGAGCAACCCAGCAGAGCGAGTCTCACCGGTGGAGCACCAGGTCTCGAGCATCTCGCGAAGGCCCGAATTTCCACGTATGTCGGTGCCAGCCGGTAGCGTTGCCCCAGGGTCCTTCCTCCGGACCTCTTGCCCTGCTGCAGCTGGCCGCCGCGTGAGGTGGCGTGAAATCACGCCTCCGGCACGAAGCAAGCCTCGTGCAGCGCGGCACCGTCTTAGATTCCTCGGCCCGAGAGATTCAGTCCTTCTTCCACCAGTTTCGCGGGTCTTGGCATCCTCATACCTCACACACAGAGCACCCCATGAGCATTGACTCGACCAAGCAGACCGGGCCATCCGTTCGCTGGGCTCTGCCCGGGCGCTTGACGCGAGCTGCGGTCGAGTCCTGGTTCTCGACGCTCGGGCCCGACGTCGACGAGGTGACTTTTCACGTCTCTCACCGTGGGTGCACCAGCGGCCCCGGTGGCACCGAGAGCCTGCAATCGGCCATATGCCTGCTACAGCGACGCGGCGTGAACACACTGCTCTCTGCGCCACCGACCAGTTTCGAAGACGGACGCGCCGACGACCTGTTCCTTGACAACGTCGAAGGTCACGGCACTGACGCCGAGAAGACACTGGCCTACCGGCTGCCCGGTCTCGTGCTCGCGCAGCTGTGCACGCCTGCTCCCGGGATCGAGCAGTTGGTCGATGTGGCGCGCCGCCAGGCCAACCAGCTTCGCCAGAACTCCGCAGTTTTCGGCCACGGCAGGTACCGCTCGTTGGCGGTCATCGGTGCCTCCGATCATCGAACGCATCTGCGCGAGAGCGACGCCGTGCGCCAAGACGTGCTCGAGGACCGGATCCTGCGTCTCCTCAGCACCGAGCACTACCAGCCGAACAGCGAGCATCCGCTGTTGCACGAGCTCGTGGAGTTCGTCTACCAGGCGACAGAGAACACTTTTGACCACGCGCGGCGGTCATTCGACGGCGAGCTCATCAAGCAGGTTCGTACCGTTGCCATCGAGCGCCACCAGGTGGGCAGCGGGGCCGGCGCCGTGCCGATCGAGGACCTGGTCAGCACCCCCGGTGACTCGATGAGTCGGTATCTGGGCACCCTGCAGGCTCGAGCCGCCCGAAGGGGCGAGGATCCGGAGCACCTCACACTGCTCGCCGTGACCATCGCCGACGGCGGCGTCGGCGTCGCGGCGAGGATGAGCAATGGCTTCGATGTCTACGACGGCGCCCTGGGCGACGAGTTCGCGCTCGTCCAGCAGGCCGTTTTGCCAGACGGCACGACGAAGCCGGCGGGCGAGCCTGGACGCGGCGCGGGTCTGGTGAAGATGATGCGTGCCACGCATCGACTGCGCGGACGTTTCGAGTTGCGCACGGGTCGCCTCGCCCTTTCGCGGAGTTACGTCGACGACCATGGAACGACTCCCGGCGATACCGACTTCCGCAGGCGTGACAGTGCCGCGTACCAACTTGAGGGCTCCACCCAGGAACACCCGCTCGTGGCCGGCACGGCGGTCTCCGTGTTGTTTCCCATGTTCGATCTGGGGCCGAACACGAAACCGTCCTCGAAGTCGCGCCCTGACACGGCGCGCGCGCACCGGAGCGGCGTACTCGTTTGAGAATGATTGTGGCCGACCTCGATGCCGGTCCCGATCAGTCCAGCCAGACGATCGAGATCAAGCAGCTCGACGGGTTCGAGGACGACGGTGACGCGGTCCTGTTCGTGTCTGTACCCGCGTCCAGTCGCGGCCGCGGCGTGGACAACCTGATCGCCAATCTCTCGGCTGAGGCGCTGCATTGCCGCGTGGCAATCCTCGGCGTGCACCCGTGGCGCCGGGAGATGCTCGACGAGGACGCCTACGACGACATCGCCCGCCGGGTACTCGGAGCGCCGATCTACGTGCTGGAGCACGACGCGGACGGCCGCCCGCACCTACGTCACGTCCACGGCGACGCCATCGAGAACCTCGACGACGAGTCGCTGCTCAGTCACCTGCGCCAAGCCGAGGTGATGGCCGTGCTGACGGCCCCTGGTGCCTACCTGCCGGCGAACGACCGCGTTCACTACGTCGGTCCGAACGGCCAGCACTACGGCGCGTTCTTGCGCCCGGGCTTCGCGCTTACGAGCAACCATCGGCTCGACCGTGTGGCTTTCTGGCTCCTGCCGTGGATGCGTGGTCGCCGTAACATCGTCGTGGACCACTGGTCGTTGCTGGCTTTGGCCCATCACGCGGCCGCCTATGCGGCACGCCATTTCCTCGAAGACTTCGACGTCTACGTCGAGTCTCTGCGCGGTTACGAGACAAGAGAGTCGCTCGCACCGCGCCTGCGCCGTTCGTTGCCACGCACCGAGGGTGCCGCGCTGTTCCTGCTGTCCATCAACTCGACCGGCAGCCTGGCCCATGACGTGGTCATCCCCGCTCTCGAGGGCGCCAGACAGACGGGGGCGGCCGCAGTGGCTCTCGGCGAGGCCTCGAGTGACGAGGGCCGCAGCGTCGACGCTCTGGCTGTCCTAGACGAGACCTTCAAGCGCGAGGATGCGGAGGGCTGCGGCCATTGCAGCTCTACGAAGTTTGCTCTTCACATTGATCGGGACACGTTCTTGATGCAGATGGCCGCCTACACCGAGTTCACGGCCGTCACCAGAGCCGACGCGAGGCCATCGACCAAGGTCATCGAGGCGTACCGCGACCTCGGCGCGTTCAACCTCCACCGCGACTACACCGAGGAGGGACAGGAGCGTCATCACGCGTTCTTCGTAGACGTCGAGCCGATGCTGGCCACGCAGCGGTTCAAGAAGCGGTTGATGGCGGCTGTCGCGACACTGGACGACATCGAGCCGTCGGTGATCGTGTGCCCGCCCAGTGACGCCGCGACCGCTTTGGCTCACATGACGGCCGAACTCCTGGGCGTCGAGCGCGTCATCCGGACCTCCGAGCGCGGGCTGAGGTCGGTTGTCTCCGACGATTTCGCGGCGCTGCGCGATGCCGAGCAGATCCTCCTGGTCGACGACGTCGTCATCACCGGTCGCAGGATCAAGGCCTTCCGCCAGGAGCTCATCAAACTGAAGCGTGACGAGAAGGTGTCCGGGGCGTTCAGCCTCGGATGCCTGGTGGGCGTCGCCCGCCCGCGTGATGCCCACGCACTACGCGGAGCTACCGACCACGTGCACCACCTGGGCGTCAACCAGACGTTCGCAGCGGTCGAGACGCTCTACCTGCCGAACTGGGACCAGAGTCGCTGTCCGTGGTGCCAGGAGCTGCGGATGCTGGACGTGCCCGAGGTAGCCGACCTCGAACTCGACTACGTTGCCTCGCGCTTGGACGCGCTTCGGGCCACAGGCGGCCTTACTGACCCGTTCTTCTCCGGACCGTCGACGCACCCGGAGTCGATCGCCGAAGTCCCGACCGACCCGGACAGTTGGGAGACGCTGAGCAGGTCGAACAAGGGCACGGCCCAGTACGGCGACCAGTACTGGGAACTGAACCCCGGATCGGTCTTCGGCGACGTCCAGGGCGCTGACCTTATGATGAGTGTCGCCGCGGCGGTCCAGGGGCTGCGCGCTGCCGGTGGTGCGGACGGCACGGAGGACTCCCGCCTTGACACCGTCTTCCGCTCTCCCGTCGCCAAGGTGCTGCACCCCGACCTCTACCTGTTCGGCCGGTTCTACGAGCCCGTCCTCTTGGCGGCGATCCTTCGTGCCTGCAACTCCTGGGACCTGCGCACGCCGGAGTTCGACGAGCAGTTGGAAGTGGGAATCCGTGATCAGCTCGAGTTCCTGTCCTCAGGTCAAGGACTCATGGCCGAGGCGATCGTGCACGGTGCCGCCAGGCGCCTGCCGGTACAGCACCTGCGCGAGATCGCGCTGCTCCACGACGGCTTGGCGCCCCTGGCGCGAACCGTCCTCTGAGACTCCCTCGTCCGGGACCGTCGTGTGCTCGGGGAATCACCTGGGTCCGAGCTGCGTGGACCACCGGGGCCGGCCCGAGCCCGCACCACGCCCTACGGCAGTGAGCTGAGGCTACTCGGCGCCACGATCGGTCGGGAACAGATACCCCGCCATGATCGCCATCACCCCGACCGTCTCGATGGCCAGCCCCGAGATGAAGGCGATCGCGACGCCGGTCGGGACGTCGGCGCCAAAGAGCACGCCCAGAACCAAGACCACGCTCGTCAGTACGGTCAATCCGGCGAGGCTTGAGGCCAACACGAAGAATCGGTTGCGCAGCGTGTTGGCCTGCTCCAGCCGAGTCAGCTTGGCCTGTTGCAAGTTCCAAGCAAGATCGGAGTCCTCGGCGCTGCGCGCCACGTCCTCCAACAGTCGATCCACCGACTGCCGGCTCAGTTCCAGTGCCTGATCAAGAGCGGCGGTGGCAGGTTCCGCCCAGACGCCGTCGCTGTTACTCGGCTCGATCGACGGTCCACCTGGCGGCCGGTGTTGGTCGCCCTCTACACCCAAGACCGAGCCGGATTCTTCCTCAGTCGATCGCGCCGCCGCTCGACCGCCGTGGTCGAGACACCGAACGTGTGCGCGATCGTCGTGGTGGTCGCGCCCTCCCGTTCCAGGCGTTCGAAGTCGTGGGCGGGCATGAGCAACTCACCCGCGAACTCGTCGGCGAAGAATTCGTGCAAGTCGTAGCGTCCCCCACGTTCGTCTCGAAACGAGAAGTCGTCGTCGCGCGCGATGTTCTCGCGTTCGACGAAGTGGCCGAGCTCGTGCGCGCAGGTGAATCGACGGCGACCAGGGACGTCGGAGGAGTCGATGAAGATCTGCGCCGCCTCGCCGCGCTTCTTCACGATCATTCCCGCCATCCCTACGGGCGTCACGGTCTCGATGACGTCGAGCCCGAGCTCTCGGGCGATGACGTACGGGTCCGACGTCTGGTGTTCCTGTCGCAGCTTCGTGGCCTGCTCGCGAGCGGCTTCCCAAACCATCACGTCAATCACCTCCCCGTTCTCCTGCCTGTCGCGGAGTCTACGGGCCGGACACCGGCCGCTCCGACTAGGCACAACGCTGCACGCTCCGAGAAAATTCCAACGCTCGGTTCTCATCGCAACTCGGTCATCCCGCTTGCGCGCCTGAGTGGTGGTCACCCGGGACGCACCAAAGCCATCCTGAACCAGGGTACCGCGCTGGTATGAAGGTGTCCGCGCATCGACCCGCAACCTTCGACGTCTCGTTGGGATCCGTAGGTTGCGGGTCTTGCGTTCAGCTCAGGGTCTGATTACGCCAGGTCCTCCACCGAACCTCCGCCAGCGATGATCGTGGCGCAGTTGATGGCGTCAGACTTATTCACGTAGGTCTCGCTGTGGGCGAGCGTCGCTCCATTGCTTGCAACCACGCGAACAAAATACTGGCCGTTTGTCGACTTCAAAACCTTGCACGTCACTTTCGGTCTCGTTCAAATAGATGGGGGTCTGCGGGTGTTCATAAAACGGACCTGCCTGCCTTTCGGAAGGGACCGGCGGCTGGCCGATGAACGGGACTCGATCGGGCAGACCCGAGCGCTTCGTTGGGAAGATCAGCTCCAGCAGGTTTCCCAGAGACCACGGCTGGCGGACTTGGCCTGACGCTCTGCGGTGCGGTAGGCCCCTGTACGGCGGACGGGCTTGTTGGCAAAGACGTAAGTCTTGGAGTAGCCGAGTAGCACCTGCGCACGGCTGATGTCGCGGCCCTGGCGTTCCACGTAGCGCAGGAGACGATTGCTGCGGTCGGCGAGTGCCTGGCTCGGATCGCTGAGTAGCACTACCGTCGAGCCGACGGGAGCAAGTTCGTTCATGCTCTCGGTCGCCAAGACTGCCCCACACTGACGACGACCATATTGCTCCGGGGCGTTGATACCGAGGAGCCGGACGGTGCGTGTGCCGATGCCGCGGCCCTGAACCTTGAGAGTGTCACCGTCCAGGACCTTGATAACCCGCACCGCGTTGCGCTGCACGGGCTCGGCCTTGGGGCCGGGGTTCGTGACGACCGGGGTGGGCTGGGGCGGGGCTTGGCCGGCGCACGGGCATGGAAGTGACTCACACGCTCGTCCGTCGTTTTCGGAGTCGAGACCGTTCGGGTCCGAGGGGTTGTTGTTGAGGTTGGCCTGAGCGGCCGCCTGGTTGGGGAAGTCTGAGCAGTTCAGGTCCCGTTCGGCAGCACTGGCGATCGGGACAGCGAGTCCCAGCCCGGCGATGGTCAAAAACATGGCAAGTAGTACTCGAACTAGAGACATGCACTGATGATTGCGCAGAAGATCGCGATCGTCAGGCAATTCTTGACGATTGATCGACCTGCGAGACACGACAGGAAGCTCACCGAGCGCCGAGGTCAGATACCTCTCCTCGGCGAATGCTCTTGTGTTCGCGACCGGCCAGGAGTTCTGTCACCCCAGCCCCGAGCTCAGGGCGCCGGCTTCCACTCCTGGATGTCTACAGTCACATCCGTCAAGAAGTTGCCCGCGGGGCTGAGCAGCTGCCATTGCGGCGTCTGACACCCGTCCAGCGACATCCATCCCGACTCGGCGGGCTGGACAGCGTCGGCGACCTCACCGCTGATCCATCCCGAGAGGAGCTTCGAGTCTGGGTTGACTGTTCGCCAACGAACGAGGAATCGGGATGTGTCACAGCCGTTCATCGTTGCCGGGAAGGGGGCATGTTCCGGTCCGGCGCCGGCGGCCCAGCTGTCGTTGAAGGCTCTGGTGATGATGTTCCACTCCTGGCGGAGCCGCCAACCATCGTGCAGCAACTCGGGGAATGCTGGCGGGGACCCCGTAAACGCTTCGTTTGTTGTCGCTGACCAAGGCGCAGGCTCCGTGATCGTCGACGCCGCGGCCGGACCAGAGGCGGGATCGGAGCTGTCGGAGCACCCGGTCAGGAGGCCGAGGATGGTCACGAGAGCCGCCGCGGCCGGGCGCATCACCCGCGTACCCCGGATCTTTGGTCGGAACCACAAGGCCGCGTCTCGTCTCCGGTCATGGCGGACACCATATGGCCCGGTGGTCCTCTCACGGCACCTCGCCGACGCGTCGACGGCGCCCACGCCGACGCCAGTAGATACACCGTCATTGCAGCACTACTCGCCACGGCGCTCTGGGGCGAACTGCGGTGTCGGTGGCCGCCGATACGTTGGCCTCTCGGAACAAACAATTGAACGGGGAACAATCATGGCGAACGACAACACGCGGCACGTAGTACCGAACGAGAACGGTGGCTGGGACGTCAAGAAGCCCGGCTCTGACCGCTCCAGTGCTCACACCGACACTCAGAAGCAGGCACAAGACCGGGCCCGCGAGATTGTACACAACGGGGGCGGCGGCGAAGTGAAGACTCATGGCCGCGACGGCAAGATCCGCGACTCCGACACGGTCGCGCCGGGCAACGACCCGAACCCGCCACGCGACAAGAAGTGAGGTTGGTGTGAGCGAGGCGGCGACCGGCGAATCAGTCGACGCCAACGCCCCACGTGACCAGTTGGTGCTCGATGAGGCGCGCCGTGCGATCGACCAGCAGATTCGAGACCTCGAAGGCGTTCGGGATCGGGCGGGGAATCTAGCCGGCTACGCAGTCGCCGTCGGTGGGTTCCTCGGGGGTATTGCGCCTCGATCCGACCCTCACGTCTCGCCGTGGCTATGGGCAGGCGCGAGTGCGTTCCTGGTCGCCGCCTTGCTCACCTACCTCATCCTGCGACCGCGTGAGTTCACCTTCGTCCGCGACATTCGTGCCCTTGACACGCGGGTGGGAGAGGGCCAGTCGGTCTCATCCATGACGCGCGATCTCAGTCACGGCATCTGGCGCGACAAGGAGAACAACCAGAAGAAGTTGGACCGGATGCACCGCATGTACTCGGGTGCCTTGGTCGCCGTCAACCTTGAGGCCGCTCTGCTCCTCTTCAACTTGTGGAGGGGGTGACCCAATGAGCAACAGCAACGATCCGCGTCCCGAGCCGCGACCCATGCCCGGCGTGCCCGACACACGCAACGACCCCCGCACTGGCGGTCGCGCGAAGCGCTGAACGCCCAGAGTGAGCACAGCGGGAACAGGATCAGCAAGAGAGCAGGAGGACGAGGAGCGAGCTCGTCTCGCGCGTGCATGAGTCGCGTGGCTCGTGCGGCGGATCGGGTATTGGTCGGGTGCGCGGGAGGACCGCGCCCGCACACATTTGTCGTCGAACGACCACATATGCAGAAGTGGGCGAACGACCACTTTAATGAATGTCGCCGTTCGCCTACAATCGTTAAAGTCGGCGAACGCCGACCTTGCTCACACCGGAAGAGAGTCGAAGATGCAAGCAAAGACCATGCGGGACCTCGGCGCCCTCGCGCGTTCTTCGCGGCGCGCTCAGGGTTTGACGCAGGCAGAGCTAGCTGTGCGTCTCGGTGTTGGACGGGAGTGGGTCGTGCGCCTCGAACGGGGCCATCCACGGCTGGAGGCGCAGAAGGTCCTTGACGCCCTTATAGTCCTCGGGCTCACGCTCGACGTCAGTCACCCACAAGGCACGCGCAACGTCGCGCAGGGGGCGACGAAGACCTCACATCGACACGTCCACCAGACCAAAGGCGCCGTGAAGAAGCCGGTTGCTGAGCGACCCTCGACTCGCGCCGCCGCCGCCGCCGCCGAGGATCCCTTCGACGCGCTGTTCGCCAAGAGGAACCGCTAATGGCTGGTCCTCGGGAACTTCGCGTGTACCTGGACGGCGCCCTGATCGGGCGCATCGAACAGACTCCGCAAGGCGCCCTGGCCTTCGCCTACGACGAGGAGTACCGCGAGGACCCCCAATCCACGCCGCTGTCCCTCTCCATGCCGTTGGCAGGTGAGCGCCATAGCAACAAACAGGTGCGGGCATACCTCGACGGCCTGCTGCCGGACTCTCAGGCGGCGCGTGAGCGGTGGGCTCGGCAATACGGCGTCTCGCCAAACAACCCCTTTGGGTTGCTTGCCAACGTGGGTCGCGACGCGGCGGGCGCCGTCCAGATCCTGCCGCCCGACGTCGACGCCACGGATGCACTCGAACGAGTCGGCGACATTGAGTGGCTGAGTGACGAGGAGTTCGCTACAACCTTGCACGAGGTAGCCGACCACGACGAGGACTGGGACCCGGGCCGATTCGGCGGGCGTTGGAGTCTCGCGGGCGCGCAACCCAAGATCGCGCTCTTCCGCGACCCCGACACCGGTCGCTTTGGGATCCCGCTGGACTCGACTCCGACCAACTGCATCATCAAACCAGGCATCAAGGGATTCG
>JBDSPC010000207.1:0-7641 GCA_039914485.1 Nocardioides sp. | reverse complement strand
GGGGCCACGCACGGCCCGACCACACATGAGAGGAGGTGAACCGGCATGGTCCGACCTCAGATCGACTTCGCCGACCTCGACGCCGAGACAGCCACGCCTCTCCCTCGACGAGAGACGCTCAGCTGTCAGTTCGCCTGCATCAACGTCACCAACGTCGTGGGCGTCAACCTGGCGATCGCCGTCAACGCGGCGACCATCAACTCGGAGGCCAACGCGCTCGCGATGCAGTACCTCAACTCGGTCCAGTTCTTGCCGTGACGAGACCCGGCGGCGGGTGTGTTGCTCTGGCGCACCCGTCGCTGTCACCGACACCTTCCAGAGCCCCACAGAGCACTCCAGAGCCCATGACCCTCAAGACACTCGAGACCTCCGCCCCACCATCGCCCGCCGGCACCAGCGCCGAGCCGCGATGGCGGCAGGCGCGCGGCCTGGAGTTCCTGGGCCCGGTGCAGGGCTCGGGCATGAAGGACCCTGCCTTCCTCGTGCGCCGCCTCGACGACCAGGTGGTGCAGCTGTCCGAGCTGCTCCACCTCGTGGTCCGTGCGGTGGAGCCGCCACGAGCGCCCGCCGAGGTGGCCGCTGACGTCAGCGCGGTCTACGGCCGGACGCTGAGCGTCGCGGGACTCGAGCACCTGGTCACCAACCGGTTGCAGCCGTTGGGGCTGGTCCTGCCCGAGGAGTCGCACGAGCCGGTCCGGCCCGAGCGCGCCCGCCCCCTGCTCGCGCTCACCGCGAAGGGCACCCTGCTCCCCAAGCGGTGGGTGCGTCTCGTCGCCGCCGTGCTCACCCCGGCGTTCTGGCCGCCCGTGGTGCTGGCGGTCGTGGTCGCGCTGCTCGCCGCCGATGTCGCGCTCGTCGTCGGCGGCGACTTCTGGGCCGCCGTGTCGACACTCCTCGCGACCCCGTCCACCGCACTGCTGATCTATGCCCTGCTCGCGCTCGCCGCGCTGGTGCACGAACTCGGGCACGCCACTGCGTGTCGCTACGGCGGAGCGGAGCCGGGTGAGATCGGGTTCGGCGTCTACATCGTCTTCCCGGCCTTCTACACCGACGTCACCGACTCCTACCGCCTCGGGCGGACCGGTCGCGTGCGCACCGACCTCGGCGGTCTCTACTTCAACGCCTGGACGGTCCTCGCCCTCGCGGCCGGCTACCAGGCCAGCGGCAGCGGCCTGCTGCTGCTCACGGCGCTGGCCCTCCAGGTCCAGATGCTCCAGCAGCTCATCCCGGTCGTGCGTTTCGACGGCTACTTCGTGCTGTCCGACCTGGCCGGCGTGCCGGACCTCTTCGCACGCGTCGGCCCGGTGCTGCGCAGCCTGCGCCCCGGCCACCCGGTCGACCCCCGGGTCACCGAGCTGCGTCCGCGCGCCCGACGCATGGTCACGACGTGGGTGGTGGTCGTGGTGCCGCTGCTCACCGCGGCCTTCGGCTGGGCGATGTGGAGCCTGCCCACGTTCGTCGAGCACGGGCGCGACGGCATCCGCCTCCAGCAGCTGGTCTTCGACGTGGCGTGGGCCCGGAAGGACTGGCCGGCCATGACCCTGGCGGTGTTGTCGATCGCCTTGATCCTCGTGCCGCTGGTCGGTGTCGCCGTGGTCCTGTGGCGGCTGGCGACAGCGGCGTACGCACTGGCCCGCGCCCACGCGGCGCGCACCCGCGAGAAGGAGTTGCACATGGCACCCGAACCAGATCCTCCGTCGGTCCTCTCGGCGGCCGACTTCACCGACGCCGTGATGTATCCCCCACGAATTCCCGTGCCCCGTCGCGGCTGGCGGCGTGCGGTCTACCAGGGCAGCGGACACGTCCTCAATCCCGGGCCGAGCGCCACCGAGCAGCGGCGACGCGAGCTCGAGGAGCGCCTTCGTACGCCGATCGAGGGCTCGCGCAGGGTGGTGGTGATGAGCCGCAAGGGCGGCGTCGGCAAGACCACCATCGCGCTGGCCCTGGGCAGCACGTTCGCGCTGCTACGCGGAGACCGGGTGGCGGCCGTCGATGCCAACCCGGACGCCGGCAACCTCGCCCACCGCGTGGCCCCGCCGCACGGCCGGACGATCACCGACGTGCTGCGCGACCTCGACACGATCACGTCCTATGCGACCCTGCGCCGCTACACCGCCCAGGCGCAGGAGTCGCGCCTCGAGGTGCTCGCCTCCGACGACGACCCGCGGATCGGGATGGCCCTGGCCCGCGACGACTACCACCGGCTGATCGGGCTGCTCGACCAGTTCTACAACCTGATCGTCCTCGACACCGGGACCGGGATCCTCGACAGCGCCAACCAGGGCCTGCTCACCGAGGCCGACCAGGTCGTGCTGGTCGTGCGCGCCGGGCTCGACGGCGGGCGCGCGGGGGCGCTGACCCTGGACTGGATGGACCAGCACGGCTTCGACGACCTGGTCGCCCGGACGGTCGTCGTCGTCAACGCCCAGCGGCGGGGTGCCACGCCGCCCGACCTGATGCGGCGGCACTTCGAGAAGCGGTGTGCCGCGGTCGTGACCGTCCCCTGGGACACCTCCCTTGAGCAGGGCGCGCTCACCGACCTCTCCTCGTTGCACCGCCGGACCAGGGAGAGCCTCATCGACATCGCGGCAGCCGTCGCCGACAACTTCGTGAAGCAGGAGACACCGTCGTGACCGGCCCGGCGATCGCCGTACGACTGCTGGTCGGTGCGGTGCTCCTCGCCGGGACCGTGGGTTCCGGCCCGCAGCGCGCGGACCAGCAGCGCGACCTCGATCTCGTCGCGAGCGCGCAGCCCTCGGACCTGCACCCCGAGCAGCGCGACGCCGTCTTCGCCGAGTCCGTCGTGGGTACGGCAGACGTGCGCGCGGACCTCGTGGCCACCACGTCGACGACGTGTCACGGGTGTGCCGGGGAGAGCTCCGGCCTGCAGGTCCTCTACCTCACCCGGGCCGAGCAGGCGCAGCTCGACAACGTCGCGACGGCGTGGACGCAGAACTGCTGGGACTGCTCCGCGACCGCCCTGGCGGTGCAGGTCGTGGTGGTCCCGGGACGGCCCGGCGCACAACCCGCCAACCGGTCGTTCTCCGTCACGGACACCTGCGCCACCTGCCGCACCGCCGCCGCCGCGTTCCAGGTCGTGGTGAGCCTCGACCCGGTGACACGGTTCCCGGAGCAGACCCTGGTAGAGCTCCGGACATGGTTCGCAGAACAGGAGGCGGCACTCCGCGCCGCCGTGACCGCCCCGCCGCTCCCCCGGGCGGCGCGACGAGCGGCCAGGGCCGCGTCGGATGCCGTCACCGAGCTGCGACGGCTGGCCACCGTGGGACCCGGGTCCCGCGTGTGGTCGGCCCGGGCGGACGTGAGTCGGTGAGTCTCAGGTCAGCCGCGCCGCCAGCGGCAGCCGCGACCGCGCGGTCAGCCCGACGATCGCCGCGGTGAGCAGCGGCAGCAGGATCACCAGCGCCAGGATCATCAACCATGGGATGTCGAGGAACGGCCCGGACGTGTCGCACTCGAACATCCCGCCGGCGTTCGTGGCGCACACGCCCATGTTCTGCGAGGTCAGCGGATAGGTGATCGCCACGCCGGGGATGAACCCGACGAGCGCCCCGAGGATCGCGCCGACGAACCCGACGACCAGTGCGTACGACGCAGCGACACCGCGCCGCGAACGCGGAGCCGCTCCCACGGCCGACAGTGTGGCGAGGTCGGGACGCGCGTCGGACAGGGCCAGGAAGGTCGCCGTCAACGTGCCGCCGAGCATCAGCACTCCACCGAGGGTGAAGAGGACGAGCAGCAGGATGAAGATCTCGTCAGGAGCCTGGTAGCCGCGCTCGACGTACATCGACGCCTGCTCCCAGATCCCGCCGAGCGTCTCGTTGAGGTCCTTCTCGTCCGCTTCACTGATGTCCGCGTCACCGAGGTAGTAGCCGACCGGCGTGATCGCCACGCCCGTCTCCTCGGCGAGCGCGGTCGGCAGCAGCAGCTGCACCGGCACCTGGGTCGGGGAGGCGACGAACAGGGCCGGCCACGTGTAGGAATCGCGGGTCGCGTCGTCGCTGTCCATCGAGTAGGTGTAGGTCCGGACGGTCACCTCGTCCGCCTCGACGGTGCTCTGGGTGAAGACGACCGCGCGGCCTGCCTCCAGGGCAGCCGTGATCGCGGTGCCCTGCGATGCGTCCACGTCGAGGATGCCCGGGACCGGACCGTCGCTGACCAGCGTCATCGCGTTGCTCGGCGCACCGCCCCAGCTTCCGTACATCGGCTCCGACTCGTCGCCGAGGACCTCGAAGGAGATGTCCTTGCCGTCGGGCAGCTCGGACCGCTGGCCCCGCAGCACCTCGACCGACTCGTCGGGCAGTCGCTCGGTGATCGCCGCGTCGATGCTGTCCCACACGTCGTCAGGGGGCAGCGTCCGTTCGCTGGTGTTCGGGTTGTAGTCGGCATAGACGCCCACCGTGGCCGCGCCCATCGCCAGCGTCGGCTGGTAGGACTCGCGGTTCTGCTCCTCGTCACTGTTGTTGGCGATGCCGAGCGCGACGACGCCGGCCACGGTCGCCGCCACGGCTGCGATCGCCGGCACCGTGCGGGTGCGATGGCGAGCGGCGTCGCGGGCGGCGTACCGCATGACCAGCGGCAGCCGGCCCGACAGCCGGGCGATCACGCCGACCACCAGCGGCACGATGAAGATCATCCCGAAGATCGCGACGACTGCGCCGAGCGCGATCGCGAACTCGCCGCCCTTCACGCCGAAGACCGAGAGCGCGATGCCGATCCCGAGCAGCACCACGCCGAGGACGGGGGTGCGCGCGGACGGCGGCGGGTCACCCCGACGCCCGGAGAGTACGGCGACGACATCTTGTCGCGAGGCCAGCCAGGCCGGCACCACGGCGGCCAGGAAGGCGCTGAGCAGGCCGAAGGCGGCCACGACCACGACGGCCAGCCAGTTGACCTCGATCGGTCCGAACCACTCGTTGCTGAACGTCTGGACCACGGGCAGCAGCGCCAGCCCGAGGAGCACCCCGAGCACCGCGCCGAGCAGGGCCGCGACCGCGCCGAGGACGACCCCGGAGGCGAGCACCACCCGACGCGCCTGGCGGGGCGTGCCGCCCGAGGCGGCCATCAGGGCGAGGGTCCGCGCCTGGCGGCGGGCGCCGACCGCGAACGCCGGACCGGCGAGCAGCACGACCTCGAGCAGCGCCATCGTGATGATCAGCGCGACGATGGTGACGTAGCCTTCATAGCCGGTGTCGTAGCCCAGCTCCTCGGCCTGCTCGCGCACCGGCGGCGGGTCGAGCAGGACGGCCCGCGAGCGGACCACGCCGCCCTCCTTGTTGATCTCCAGCACGTCGGGCCACAACAGCGGGCCACCGCCGACCAGCCACTCGGTGCCTCCACCGTTGCCGGTGAAGTCGAGGCCGAAGCTGCCCGGCGGGCCGATGATGCTGAGCCCGTCGCGGTAGGTCGCGTCGCGACCGATCCCGACGACGGTGACGTCCTGGCCGAGCACGTCGAGGGTGTCGCCGATCTCGACGCCGCGCTCGGCGTAGGCGTCGTTGATGACGACCTCACCGGGTGTGCCCGGAAGGTCGCCGGTCCCCAGGTCGAACATGCCCTCGGTCAGCGGGTTGCGCAGGTCGACCTCGGTCGGGATCACCTCGAGCCGTCGGTCCCCCAGCGGCACCTCGGCAAACCCCTTGGCGATGGTGATGACCTCGCGATCGCCCAGCACGGCGTCGAGGTCGGCGAGCGTCGGCCGCTCGCCGGAGGTCATCTGGCCGGAGGCCTCGTCCGGGTCCGGCGTCTGCATCACCCGACCGCCCATGGGCGTGATGCGCGCCTCCGCCGAGCCGAGCGTGCGCGGAAGGCCGTCGATGCTGTCGACGTCGGCGGTCCGCTGGATCACGGCGGCGGCGGTGATCGCCAGCACCGGCAGCGTGATCATGACGAGCACCAGGATGCTGCGGCCCTTCGCCTTCCAGGCGTCGCGCCAAGCCAGCCTCAGTGCCGGTCGCCATCCCTTCACGGCGAGACCTCGAGCAGCTCTTCGACGGAGTCGGCACCGGACTCGTCGACGATCAGGCCGTCGCGGATGAAGACGACGCGGTCGGCCCACGCGGCGTGCCGCGCCTCGTGGGTGACCAGCACGCCGGCCGCACCCGCGTCGCAGCGGTTGCGCAGCAGCCGCAGGATCTCCTCGCCGGTGTCGGTGTCGAGCGCGCCGGTCGGCTCGTCAGCCAGGATCAGCCGGCGCTCCCCCACGATGGCGCGCGCGATCGCGACCCGCTGCTGCTGCCCGCCCGACATCTCGTCGGGGAAGCGGTCGGCCAGGTCGACGATGCCGACCTCCTCGAGCGCGGCCAGCGCCAGCACGCGCGCGGCCTTGGTGCGCTCGCCGTCGAGCTCGCGCGGGAGGGCGACGTTCTCCGCCGCGGTCAGCGCGGGGATCAGGTTGAAGTCCTGGAAGACATAGCCGATCGACGTACGCCGCATGCGGGCCCGGCCCGCGTTCCCGAGACTTCCCAGCACACTGCCCTCGACGCTCACGGTGCCGTTGGTCGGCTCGTCGAGGCCGCCCGCGATCGTCAGCAGGGTGGACTTGCCGGAGCCGGAGGGACCCATCACGGCGACCAGCTCGCCGGCGTGCGCCTTGAAGCTGACGCCGCGCAGGGCGTGCACCTCGGTGGGGCCTTCGCCGTGCACGCGGGTGACGTTGTCCAGGTGGAGCACGACGGCTGTCATGACGAAACTTCCTCTTGGTCGCTGGTGATGCCTGGCCGAGTCGGACGGGCAGGAGTGTGCAGGTGGCCCTCGAGGGCGGCGCGGCGCAGCCGGGCCTCGCTGTGGTCGAGCCAGCGGATCTCGGCCTCGGCGTCGAAGACCAGCGAGTCGAGGACCAGCGACCAGGCGAGGTCCTCGGGCTGGTCGGGTCGCGAGGCGCGGCCGCTGCGCTTGAGCCGGGTGTAGTCCTGGAGCGCGGTCATGGTCGCCGTCCGCTGCTGCTGGATCAGCGCGGCGACGTCCACCCCGGGCAGGGTCACCGCGATGGCGAGCTTGATTGCGAGCTCGTCGCGGGGTGGCTGGGTGCGAGGCACCGGCGTGGCGAACCACTCCGACACCTCGCCCCGGCCTGGGGTGGTGATGCGATACATCACCTGCGCGGCCGCCTGGCCCGTCTGGTCCGCCACGTCCGAGGTCCCCCGACCGTCGACGTGCTCGACCAGACCGTCGCGCTCGAGCCGGGACAGGGTCGAATAGACCTGCCCGACGTTGAGCGGCCAGGTGGCACCGGTGCGCTGCTCGAACTCCGCACGGAGCTGGTAGCCGTACATCGGCCCCGGCTCCAGCAGCGCCAGCATCGCTTGCCGGATCGACATCGCGCCCCCTTCGTCGTCGGCCCCCGTGACCGACGCTGGAAGATGTATACCACGTATGCATACCGAGTATGCATACGCCCCAATCGCGATCCGCGGGTTTCGCGTCGGCGATCCGGGGCAGGACACCCCGGACGCGCTCACTACGCTGCCGCCAACCACCGCGCCAGCGCACCTCACGAGGGGAAACTCATGTCCAACTACGGCAACCCGCCCTCCGACCCGTCCGGCCAGACCGGCCAGGACCCCTACGGCCAGCCGCCGGCTGGCCAGGATCCATACGGCCAGCCGCCGCAGGGCAGCTACG
>JBDSPC010000198.1:0-7607 GCA_039914485.1 Nocardioides sp. | reverse complement strand
GTGGAGCCGCTGGGTGACGGCCTCGTTGAGCCGCGGCGGCGCCCACCACGGCGCACGCTCGGTGAGCACCTCGGTGAACGTGTCGCCGTTGTGCACCAGCCAGCGGTGCATCTCCTCCAGGGCCAGGTCGACGACGCCGTGGTGCAGGTCGTCGCGGACCGCCTCGGAGATCAGGCTGCCGAGGATGGGTGAGATCGGCTCCTCGCGGAAGCGCGGCACGAAGGCGTCGGTGACCAGGTCGGCGATGTGCTCGTCGCGGACCTTGTCGAGCGCGATCGCGGCGACATCGGACACCTCGTCGACCACGCGCCGGGCGTTGGCCGGGTCGGAGAGCCAGTCCCCCACCCGGGCCGAGATCTGCGCGGCGGCCGTGCGGTCGCGGATGATCTCCTCCTGGAGGAAGTTCTCCCCCACGAACTCCTCGAGCCCCTTGCCGAGCTCGTCCTTGCGCTTGGGGATGAGCGCGGTGTGCGGGATCGGCAGCCCGAGCGGGTGCTTGAAGAGCGCGGTCACCGCGAACCAGTCGGCGATGGCGCCGACCATCGACGCCTCGGCTCCGGCATTGACGAACCCCCACGCTCCCTCGCGGCCCAGCGTGGCGACGTACACGATGGCGGCCAGCACGAGCAGGGAGACCGCGACCGTCCGCATCTGGCGCAACCCACGGCGGCGCGCCTCATCGGCGCCCGGGTCGGGCGTGATCAACGGGATCGATGCAGTGAGAGCCACGCCGAGATCCTCTCAGGCGGGCGGATACTCTTCGCGCATGTCGCGCACCGTCCTCACCTTCGGAACCTTCGACGTCTTCCACGTCGGCCACCTGAGGGTGCTCGAACGCGCAGCGTCGCTCGGCGACCGGTTGGTGGTGGGTGTCTCCGCCGATGCCCTCAACATCAAGAAGAAGGGCCGCGCCCCCGTCTTCAGCCAGGGCGAGCGGCTGGCGATCGTCTCGGCGCTGCGCGTCGTGGACCAGGTCTTCGTCGAGGAGAGCCTGGAGGCCAAGCGCGACTACCTGGTCGAGCACGGCGCGGACGTGCTGGTGATGGGCGACGACTGGGCCGGCAAGTTCGACGAGTACGCCGACGTGTGCGAGGTCGTCTACCTCCCCCGCACTCCGGCGATCTCCACGACCGCGATCATCGAACACATCGCGGACATGTGATGAGAGTCGTTGCCGGTCTGGCGCTGGCCCTCGTCGCGGCACTGCTGCCGCTGAACCAGGCTCTGGCCGTGACCGACGCGCCGGCCGTCTCCCGCGACCACACGCTCGACCTGCGGGACGCGTATCTGTCCGGTGGTGCGTGGTCGGCGCGCGGCTTCGGCGCGGCGTCCTCCCGGCCGTCGGATCCGGCGAACGGCTCCGGCGAGTTCTTCTGGGACCCCGCCGCACCGCGCGCCCGCGAGTGCGGCCCGGCCGTGTGCCTGCACTACGTCACGACCACCTCCGACGCTCCGCCGCTCTCTGCGGCGGACGGCGTGACGCCTGACTGGGTACGCCGCAACCTGGAGGTGACAGAGTTCACGCTCACCCGGATGGCGGAGCTGGGCTATCCCACCGTCCCGTCGGACGCCGGTCGCGGCGACTCTGCACAGTTCGACGTCTACCTCGCCGACATCAGCCGCGCCGGACTCTACGGCTACTGCGCTCCGGAGGCACCCGTGCCGGGAGCTCCCGGCCACGCGTCGTCCTACTGCGTCTTCGACAACGACTTCGGCGGCTTCCCGATGCCGGCCGACGAGAGCCTGCGGGTCACCGCGGCCCACGAGCTCTCCCACGCCGTGCAGTTCGGCATGGACGTGCGCGAGGACCGCTGGTTCCTCGAGTCGAGCGCCACGTGGATGGAGGAGCAGGTCGCCGACGACGTCGACGACAACCGGCAGTACCTCTCCGCAGGCCAGCTCGGACGTCGCACCGTCTCCCTCGACCACGCCGCCGCCGACCTCGGCATCTACGGCAACTGGATCTTCTTCCAGTTCCTCGCGCAGCGGTACGGCGTGGATGCTATCCGGCAGATCTGGTCCCGCGCGGACGCCGCCCCCGGTCTTCGTGACGACTACTCCATCGAGGCCGTGCGCCACTTCGTGGAGAGCCGGGGCCACACGTTCCCGTCGGTGTACGCCGCCTTCGTGCGCGCCAACCTCAGCCCGCACCGTGGCTACGACGAGGGCAGTGCCTACCGCGCGGCGAGGCTCGACGACTCGGTCCGCCTGGGACCTCGTCGCTCGACCTGGCGCGACGCGGGCATCGGCGTGTCGCACCTGACGTCCCGGGCGGTCGCCTTCCGACCGCAGGCCGGACTGCGCGGAAGCCCGAAGCTGCGCCTGTCCGTGTCGGCGACCCGCGGCAGCGGAGCCGCGGCGTCCGCCCAGGTGTTCCTCCGCTCGGGCGGGGTCACCAACCTGCCGATCAAGCTGAAGCGTGGCGAGGGCAGCCGGGTCGTGAAATTCGCCGGCTCCCGGGTGCGCAAGGTCGTGGTCGTGCTGGCCAACGCCTCGACGCGCTACGACTGCGACCAGCGCACGCAGTTCGCCTGCCAGGGCATGCCGCGCGACGAGGCCCAGCGGTTCGGCCTCGCGGCGACTGTGGTCCGCGCCCGCCGCTGACGTAGCCTCGATCGGGTCAGTTCGACCCGGGGACGAAGGGGGATGTGTGCATAGGTCAACCGTGCTTGCCGTGGTGGTGGGGGTGCTCCTGTCCCCGATGTCCGGCGCCCTGCCGGCGACGGCGTCCGACCCCACCCCGCTCCCGGCCGACCCGAACGCGCGCGTCGCGATCACCGCGCTCGACACCGCGGGCCGCGTGCTCGCCGGCGACGCGACCCCGACGGATCCCTCCGCAACGGTCGCGCTGCGTGACCTGTGGGTGTCCCGGCCCGACCTCAGCGGCTCCGAGGCGCTCGAGGCGAGCTCACTGCTCGCCCGACCCACCGACGGCGCCGACGACCCGTTCGCCAACGGCTACACCGTGCCGTCCGAGAGCCAGTGCGGCGAGCACGTCTGCGTGCACTACGTGCCGACCACCGCAGACGCTCCCCCGAGCCTCGACTGGGTCGCGCTCAACCTGACCACGATGGAGAACGTCTACGAGCGCGAGGTCAACCAGCTCGGCTTCCGTCCCCCGCGCGGCGACGGGAACAAGGGCGGCGACAAGAAGCTCGACGTCTACCTCAAGGACCTCGGCACCGGTCTGTACGGCTACTGCGCAGCGGAGTTCCGCAAGAAGGCCCGCACCGCGAGCGGCTTCTGCGTGCTCGACAACGACTACGCCGCGACCCAGTTCCCTAGCCAGACACCGGAGAACAACCTCGCGGTGACCGCGGCGCACGAGTTCTTCCACGCGGTGCAGTACTCCTACGACTACAACGAGGACCCGTGGATGCTCGAGTCCACGGCCACCTGGATGGAGGAGCAGGTCGCCGACGACGTCAACGACAACCGGCAGTACCTCCAGTACAGCCAGCTCCAGGCGGGCTACGTCTCCCTCGACGCGTTCAGCACGACCTACGGCTTCCAGTACGGCAACTGGATCTTCTGGGAGTACCTCACCTCGCGCTGGAACACCGGCTTCGTGAAGAAGGCCTGGGAGGCCGCGGGCAGCCTGCGCGGCGACGGGGGGCGCTACTCCATCGAGGCCATCCGGTCGGTGCTGCGGAAGAAGAAGGTCTCCCTGACCGATGTGTACGCCGACTTCGCGGCCGCCAACGTGACGCCGAGCCGCTCCTATGCCGAGGCGCCCGGGGTGCCGGAATTCGCCGACCCGAAGGTCAAGGCCGACGTGACCCTGTCCCGCGCCGCGAAGTCGGACGTGGTTCGCACCAAGCTGGACCATCTGTCCGCGGACGCCATGCACGTGCGACCGGGAGGCGATCTCCACGGCACGAAGTGGAAGCTCCGGGTCAGTGTGCGCGCGCCTTCTCGGGCGGCCCCGGCCGGCCGCCTGCTGATCCACAAGCTCGACGGGACGGTGGGCACACGTACCCTCTCGTTCCGGCGCGGTCGGGCGCATGCGCTGGTGCCGTTCAGCTCGTCGTCCGTTGCGGCGATCTCTGTCTCGTTCGCGAACGTCTCCACACGCTTCCGCTGCGGCACGGGCACGGACTTCGCCTGCCACGGCAAGGCGCGCGACGAGGACCAGAAGTTCGTGGTGACCACGCGGGCGCTGAAGAAGCACAAGCGCCGCTGACGCGTCAGCCGTTCTGGCCCGAGAAGCCGCCCGTCCGACGATGGCGATCACCGGTGGCTTCGGGGCCGGAGGTTCCAGACCTGGTACGCAACTTCCAGCCTGCCCAGGCAAGGAAGATGACGACCAGGGCCAGGACGATCCAGAGAGCACTCATTGCAACCACCTCTCATGTTGACGGTACGCCTGAGTGCTCCCGCGAGCGCGATGGTCTAGACAATCCGGTCAGGACCTGGTTTTCGGAAACGCCCGACCGCGCCTGCCCGGGCCACTGCTGACCGCTAGTCTTGCCGACGCGTCGTGGGCCGGAGCGCCCACACCTGAGCCCGTTGGGGGACATCGGAATGGGACTTTTCCAGGCAGTGACCGGCGCCATCGGCGGCACGCTCACCGACCAGTGGCTCGACTTCTTCGGCGTGCCGGACGGGCTCTCGCCCACGGCGGCGCTGTTCCCGGCGGTGCGCAAGGGCGAGAACGCGGGCCGCGGCGGCAACGACAAGGCCTCGGACGGCATCATCACCAACGGCTCCAAGATCATCGTGCCGGAGGGCTACGGCTTGGTGCTGATCCAGGACGGCGCCTTCACCGGCTTCGCGGCCGAGCCCGGCGGTTACATCTGGGACTCCGAGGAGGCAGCGTCGCAGTCGGTCTTCTCCGGCGGCGGCCTGGTGGACTCGCTCATCAAGCAGAGCTGGGAGCGGTTCAAGTTCGGTGGCCGTCCCGCGGCCCAGCAGACCGCGATCTACGTCTCGCTCAAGGAGCTCCCGAACAACAAGTTCGGCACCCAGTCGGAGATCTACTGGGACGACGCCTTCCTCAACACCCAGGTCGGCGCGATCACCCGCGGCACCTACACGATGAGGATCACCGACCCGCTGACCTTCATCCGCAACTTCGTCTCGGCCGGTGTCATCAGCGGCCACGAGGTCTTCGACTTCACCGACATCGACAACCCGGCCGGCGAGCAGCTCTTCAACGAGGTCGTCGGCTCGCTGGCGCCGGCCTTCTCGATGTACACGAACGACCCGGCCAAGGGCAATCGGATCGCCCGCCTCCAGCAGGACTCCATCGGCTTCGCGCACTCGTTGTCCGCCGCAGTGGAGGAGAACTACCGTTGGCGCACCGACCGCGGACTCGAGATCGTCAAGACCGCGATCATCTCGATCGAGTACGACGAGAACACGCGCGAGATCCTCAAGAACGTCCAGCGTGCGGACGCACTGTCGGGCTCCCGGGGCAACTCGAACCTGCAGGCGTCGGTTGCCGCGGGCATCGAGGCGGCCGGCGAGAACGCCGGCCCCGGCGGGCTGATCGGGATGGGCATGGCCACGGGCGGCATGGGTGTGGGCGGGCTGCAGCAGCCGGCCACTTCGGCGCCCGCAGCCGCCCCGGCCGCCCCCGACGCCCCGGCCGCCCCGGCCGCGCCCGCCGCCGGGGACCCGGTCGCGGTTCTCAAGCGCGCCAAGGACATGCTCGACGCCGGCCTCATCACCCAGGAGGACTACGACGCGGCGAAGGCGAAGGCGCTGGGTCTCTGAGATGACCCAGGACGCCGAACAGCCCAGGGACCCGGACGCGCCCGTCTTCGACGGACCACCCCTGTCCCTGGAGGAGGAGCTTGCGGCCGCTCGCGCCGAGCCGGCGCCGGGGCCCGACATCGACACCCTCAACGAGTCGCTGGCCGACGGCGTCAACCGCTGCCCCAAGTGCGGCTCGACCGACGTCCGGCTCCGGGGCTCGACCGGGATGTTGGTGTGCCTGTTCTGCCGCAATGAGTGGCAGGAGGCGCGCGTCGAGGAGGAGTTCGGCCTCGGCCAGGGCATCGACGACCTCACGGGCACGGTGATCGCCGGCGGCGCCGAGGAGATCGCCGACGACGCCGACACGGTGCTGACCCTGAAGTGCGGTGGCTGCGGAGCCGAGGTCGTGGTCGACACGGCCCACGCGATGAACGCCCGCTGCCACTGGTGCCGCCACACGCTCAACGTGAACCAGCAGACTCCGAACGGCGCCGTGCCCGACGCCGTACTGCCCTTCCGTCTGACCCACGACGAGGCGGTGGAGAAGATCCGCGAGTTCGCCTCGAAGCGCCGCCTCTTCGCACTCGGCCGCTTCAAGAAGGAGTTCGTCCCCGAGAACGTGCTCGGCGTCTACCTGCCCTACCTCGTGGTCGACGCCCGCGCGGAGGCCGCCTACGTCGGCCAGGGCGAGATCCAGACACGGCGCTGGACGGAGAAGCAAGGGGACAACAACGTCACCTACTACGCGGCCGACGTCTACCGCGTCGATCGCTCCGTGTCCTTCACCGTCGACGACCTGACGATCGAGGGAGCCGCCGACCGCAGGCAGTTCGACGGGTCGACGACGAACAACATCATCAACACCGTCCTCCCCTTCGACACCAAGAACGCGGTGAAGTGGAACTCCAGCTATCTCGTCGGCTTCACCAGCGAGAAGCGTGACCTGGACGTGGGTGACCTGACTCCCGTCATGCAGGACCAGCTGCTCTCGATCGGTCGCTCGCAGGTCCAGGCGTCCCTGTCCGAGTTCGACCGCGGTGTGCGGTGGGAGCAGGAGAAGGTGGATGTCGGCGGGTCCCGCTGGATCTCGATGTATCTCCCGGTGTGGCTGTACTCGTACTACCAGGAGAACACCCAGATGCTGCACTACATCGCCGTCAACGCCCGGACGGGCGAGACCATGGGCAGCGTCCCGGTCTCGCAGTGGAAGCTGATCACGGCCGCCCTGACCGTCGGCACCTTCCTCGAAGGCATCGCCGGAGCGATCCTGGTGGGTGTCGCATGATCGCCGAGATCGTCATGGCCACCTCCGGGGACAACGCTCCGCTGTGGTTGCTGGCCGCCGGCCCCGCGGGTGCCGCTGCGACGTACTGGTCGCTGTATCGCTACTACCGCAACACCGACAAGTCGCACGCCTTCGAGCGAGACACGCTGATCAAGGCGCAGCCGGTGCAGGGCAACCAGGAGAAGGTCGACCACATCTCCAAGACCCGTGACTCCGACATCGATGGCGACAACAGCAGCAACCACCGCAGTCGCGTCCAGCGGCTGGCCTGACCCGCGGCGGTGCGCGAATAGCTCTTGACTCGAACACCTGTTCGAGACACAATGGTTCATGGTCACCATTCCGCCCCTCCAGACCGCAGCTCCGGCGGCGCTGGCGGACGCGGACCCGGCTCTTGATGAACGGTCCGATCGCGAGTTCCTCGAGGCCGCAGCAGACGATCTTCTGGTACGCCGCCTCGCTGAGGTCGCCGAGCTGGTGCGGGCCGCGGCCTGGGCGGCCCGGACGGGAGAACCGCGCGACGAGCGCGACCCGATGACCACCCCGGGCGGCGACGGCACCCCGTCAGTGCGCGAATACGCCATCCCCGAGCTGGCCATGGTCCGCGAGACCCATCCCGCCA
>JBDSPC010000155.1:0-13416 GCA_039914485.1 Nocardioides sp. | reverse complement strand
GGTGGCCACCAACATCACTGATCAGTTGACTTCTAGGGAGACCTGACATGGCAGGCGAGACGATCATCACCGTCGTCGGCAACCTCGTCGACGACCCGGAGCTCCGCTTCACCCCCTCGGGTGCTGCGGTTGCGAACTTCCGGATCGCGTCGACGCCCCGCACGTTCGACAAGCAGAGCAACGAGTGGAAGGACGGCGATGCGCTGTTCCTCTCCTGCTCGGTGTGGCGCCAGGCGGCGGAGAACGTCGCCGAGTCGCTGCAGCGCGGCATGCGCGTCGTCGTGCAGGGCCGGCTCAAGTCCCGTCAGTACGAAACCCGCGAGGGTGAGAAGCGCACCGTCTTCGAGAGCGAGGTCGAAGACGTCGGTCCGTCGCTGAAGTACGCCACGGCCAAGGTCACCCGCGCCAACCGCTCCAGCGGTGGCGGTGGCTTCGGCAGCCAGGGCGGCTCCGCAGGTGGTTCGGCTCCGGCCGACGACCCGTGGGCCACGCCCGCTCCCGCGCAGGGCGGCGGCTACGGCGCCCCGCAGGGTGGCGGTCAGCCGGCACAGGGCGGCAACCAGGGCGGGTCGTACGGCGGTGGCGGCAACGCTGCCCCGGCCAACGACCCGTGGGGTGCCCCCGGCGTCGGCGGCCAGGCCGAACCGCCTTTCTGATCAACAGCACCATCTGTCCGAAATCACCTCAACCATTCCGCCCCTGTGCATCGCGCAGGGCCGGGCTTCTAGAAAGGAAGCACCACAATGGCCAAGGCAGTGATTCGCAAGCCCAAGAAGAAGGTTTGCCAGTTCTGCAAGGAGAAGGCGACCGGTGTCGACTACAAGGACGCCACGCTCCTCCGCAAGTTCATCTCCGATCGAGGCAAGATCCGCGCGCGTCGCGTGACCGGCAACTGCGTCCAGCACCAGCGAGACGTTGCCATTGCGGTCAAGAACGCCCGCGAGGTTGCGCTTCTGCCCTACACGTCCACCGGTCGCTGAGAGGAGCACGAGACATGAAGCTCATCCTGACGCAGGAAGTTGACGGCCTCGGCGCCCCCGGCGACGTGGTCGAGGTCAAGGACGGCTACGGCCGTAACTACCTCATCCCGCGGGGCCTCGGCCTCCGCTGGACCCGTGGTGGCGAGAAGACCATCGAGTCGATCAAGGCTGCCCGCGCCACGCGTGCCGCCCGCGACTCGGACCACGCGGTCGAGATCAAGAACAAGCTCGAGCAGGGTCCGGTGAACGTCCAGGTCCGTGCCGGTGAGGGTGGTCGCCTGTTCGGCGCCGTCACCACGCACGAGATCGCCGACGCGATCACCGAGACCTCTGGTGAGAAGGTCGACCGCCGCACCATCGTGGTCGACCAGCCCATCAAGTCGCTCGGCGCCCACGAGGTGGCGGTCAAGCTGCACGACGGAGTTTCCGCCAAGGTTGCTCTCAACGTCGTTCCCGCCTGACGCTCTTCACGACGCTCGGCCCGCCTGCTCCTCGGAGCGGGCGGGCCGTTCGTCATTTCGCTCTGCCGGTCTCGTCTCCTGCCCTGATCAACTGGCGGGCGCCGACATGAGTTTCACCGATTCGGATGTCGGCCGCCGCCAGTTGTGGGCGACGGTCGGAAGGGGTCAGCCCTGGAAGACGTTGGTCCGGGCCACGATCGCGTCGAGGAAGACCGGCTTGTTGCGCGTCAGCACCTCGATGATCACCTTGCCGGTGCGCGAGCCCTGGTAGCGGTTGAACACCACGAACTCCTTCTGCGCCGAGCGCGGCCCGGCGAGGTTGACCACATGCCAGTTGGTCGCACCCACCTTGACCCGCACCTTTCCGTACGCCGGCGCGGTGGGCGCATAGAGGCGCAGCTCGCCGACCCGTTGCTTGGGCAGGACGAGGCGGGCGCCCTTCGTCTTCGACTTGACCAGCGTCTCGTCGAAGGCACCGGACTTCTTGACCCGGGAGAAGCCACGGCGGGCAATCAGGTCGGCCGGGACGAAGAACTCGGTCGTCTCCGACCAGACGCTCGGCGTACCGGCCTTGTCGATGCTGCGGGCGCGGAAGTAGTGACGGCCGGACTCGGCGCCCTCGTAGCGCCAGGCGCCGGGGGTGCAGGGGGTGCCGACGCCGTCGACCTCGCACACGAAGCCGACGCCGGCCTCGTTGCTGTTGAGGCGGATCCCCACACTGCGACCGACGACGACCGGCTGCTGCGGCGTCTCCTCGTCGTAGAGGTCGGGGTTGACGAAGGACACCGGGGCGAGCGTGTCCTGGCCCCAGCTGAAGGTGGCCGGGGAAGAGTCGATGTCCTCGACCTGCTCCACGTTGCCGAAGCCGCCGTAGGCGTAGGCCCGGTCGGCGGTGTCGACGGCTCGCACCGAGAACGTGTAGGCCGCGTCGGAGTCGACGAGCCCCTCGTAGGTGCGCGGCGAGGTGCACGCCGTCCAGTCGTGGGCCATCGCCGGACCGTCGAGCCTGCACTCGAAGGAGAGTGCGCCGGCGTCGGCGTCGATGTGCGCGCCGGTGAAGGCGAAGGCCATCGTGCTGGTCGCGACCCAGCCGGCGGCGTTGGGTGCGGTCGAGACGCCGCCCAGCGCGGTGTCCGGCGGCACCGTGTCGTCGCAGCTCGGTTGCAGGAGGCCCGCGGGTGGCTCGGACAGGCAGTCGGCGGCGGCCGTGGCGCTCAGCGGCAGACCCACCAGCAGTCCGGCGGTGAGGGCGAGAGCGGTGGTGACGCCCAGACGGCGCGTGCGCATGCGGACTCCTGAGGATCCGGCGGCCTCCCCGTGATGACCGCCTGTGGCCCCTAGGTTACGAGTCGGGTGCCCAGGCTCGGTTGGCATAGGTGAAGAGCAAGACGATCAGCATGAGTACGACGACGCCGGCCGCTGCATAGACCGAGGGCAGCAGGTCGTCGGCGTCACCGGCGAACACCAGCACCGGCGCCAGCGCGAGCAGCGCGTTGAGCACCATGGTCGTGCGCAGCCAGGCGCGGGCTCGCTGGTCACTCGCGGCGCCGGCGAGCTCGGAGAGCTGACGGCACAGCAGCACGCAGAACAGCACCTGCGGCAGGTTGGCCGCCCACCGCAGCGACGGGTCGCTGTCCTCGAGCAGGTCCGGGGTCGCCGGGAACCAGACGACGCAGGCCACGAGCAGGGCACCGACGGCGAGCGCGAGCAGGGTGGTGTGGTCCGTCATGCGGCGTACGCCCCAGATCACGAGGAGCCAGCCGACCGGATCGGCGAGCGCGTCGTAGCCCGCGAACCTCGCCACCAGCACCACGATCACCAGTCCCATCGCGACGGACTGGAGTGGCTTCACGCCCGAGAGATTAGCGACCCGGTGACCAGCCACGCGTCGGATCTCGCTCGGCGGGTGAGCAGGACGAAGCGCGCACCCATGAAGACGACGACCATCGCGACCCAGACTGGGACGAGTCCGCCGGGACCGCGCGCGGCGAGGAGGGCGGCGGGGGCGTAGAGGGCGAGCACGCCGAGGCCGGCCCACGCGAGGTAGCGGCCGTCGCCCGCGCCGATCAGGACGCCGTCGAGCACGAAGACCACACCGGCGATCGGCTGCCCGAGTGCCGCCACGAGCAGCACCGGCACCAGCAGGTGATGCACGTCGGAGTCGGGTGAGAAGAGTGGACCGAGGAACGGCGAGGTCGCGGCGAGCAGGAGCCCGCTGGCGATGCCGGCGCCCCAGCCCCACTGCACCATCCGCCGCGTCAGCCGGCGAGTGCCCTCGACGTCGCCCGCGCCGAGGGCGCGCCCGGTGATGGCCTGGGCGGCGATCGCGAGGGCGTCGAGCGCAAACGCCAGGAAGCTCCACAGCGTGATGGCGATCTGATGGGTGGCCAGGTCGACCTCCGTGTCGCGGCCGGCGATGGTGACGGCGTAGGTGCCGGCGAGCAGGCACGCCCGCAGGGTGAGCGTGCGCAGCACCAGCGGCACCCCCGTGCGAGCAGCGACCAGGATGCCGCGTCGGTCGGGCGTGAGGGGTGCACCGTCGCGCCGGGCGGCGCGGACGACGACGGCGACGAGGACGGCGGCGCTCGCGACCTGGGCCAGCACCGAGCCGAGCGCGGAGCCGGCGATGCCCAGGTCGAGGCCGTACACGAAGACCACGTTGAGGACGACGTTCGCGATGTTGCCGCCGACCGCGACCCACAGTGGGGTGCGCGTGTCCTGGAGGCCGCGGAGCACGCCCGTGGTGGCGAGCATGAGCAGCAGCGGCGTGGTCCCGAAGATCGCGACCTCGAGGTACGACGTCGCCTGGTCGCTCACCGCATCGCCGGCGCCGAAGAGGTCCACGAGAGGTCGGGCGAACACCGCCCCGGCGACGGTGACGACCGCGCCGATCAGCACTGCGAGCCAGCAGCCGTCGATGCCCTGGGTGAGCGCGCCCCGGAGGTCGCCGGCGCCGAGGTGGCGGGCCACGCTGGCGGTGGTGCCGTAGGCGAGGAAGACGCAGAGTCCGACGAGGGTCTGGAGCACCGCACCGGCGATGCCGAGGCCGGCGAGCTCGGTCGTGCCCAGGTGTCCGACGATCGCTGCGTCCGCGAGCAGGAAGAGCGGCTCGGCCACGAGCGCGAGGAATGCCGGCACCGCCAGGCGCAGGATCTCGCGGTCCGTGGAGGTCACAGACGTGAATGTAACAGCCATTAACGGCCAATGGCCATGACACATCGGCCGACCGGGTGAGCGGAGTAGTCCATTCGGGCTACCTGTGCATGACCGGTGCACAACCCGGTCCAGACAGGGTGATCCGGCGCCATGTCGACAAACCGACCGGCGACTTCCACATGGCGAGAAGGTGAACGAACTCTTTTCCGACTGTTTTTTCTCCACAGGCTGTGAGGTCTGTTTGTGCAGGTCACCGGGTTGTGGAGGGGGGATGCTCCGCAGTTGTCCACAGCGGCGTCCCCAGTCGTTGCACACGGGTTGGCGTGTCGTCCACGGGCGGTGACCAGTTATCAACAGGGCCTGTGGATAACTCGTCGGTGTGGAGTAGCCGGGGGGCCCTTGCGCGTCGTACGGTCGCGCGAACGCGCACCCTCGTCGGCCATCCGGGCTCACACCGTCCGGACCGGGCCGGCGAGGGCACCGATGGCTGTCGGTGGTCCCCTCTACCGTCGGTCTCGGGGTCGTGTCGCGGGGTGTCGAGGGCAGTGAGGGGACAACGGTGAGCATCACCGAGCAGGGGCGCAGCGAGGCAGACTTCGAGTGGGGCGACGGACCGTCGGCCTACGAACCGGGCCAATCGCCGCGGCGTCCCGGCGACCGCACGCCGCCCCAGGACAACGCGGCCGAGCAGAGCGTCCTCGGCGCCATGCTGATCTCCAAGGACGAGATCGCCAACGTCACCGAGACGCTGCGCGGACCCGACTTCTACCGACCCGCCCACGAGGTCATCCACGACGCGATCATCGACCTCTTCGGTCGCGGCGAGCCCGCTGACCCGGTCACCGTGGCGGCCGAGCTGAGCCGCAAGGGCGAGCTGGAGCGGGTCGGCGGTGCGCCCTACCTCCACACGCTGTCGGCCAACGTGCCGATCGCCGCCAACGCGGGCTACTACGCCGAGATCGTCCGGGAGAAGGCGATCCTGCGCCGCCTCGTCGACGCCGGCACCAAGATCGTCCAGATCGGCTACGCCGGCGAGGGCCAGGTCGACGACGTCGTCGACCAGGCGCAGGCCGAGGTCTACAAGATCACCGACCGTCGCTCGACCGAGGACTACGCCCCGCTCAGCGACATCATGAACCCGACGCTCGACGAGATCGAGGCCATCGGCAACCGGGAGGCCGGGCTCTACGGCGTGCCCACCGGCTTCGCCGACCTCGACGAGCTGACCAACGGTCTGCACTCGGGGCAGATGATCATCGTCGCGGCGCGTCCCGCCATGGGTAAGTCGACCCTGGCCCTGGACTTCTGTCGGGCGGCGTCGATCTCCAACAACCTGACCAGTGTCTTCTTCAGCCTCGAGATGACGCGCACCGAGATCATGATGCGCCTGCTCTCGGCCGAGGCGAAGGTGCCGCTCAACCACATCCGCAACGGCCAGATGACCGAGCAGGACTGGGACCTCCTGGCCAAGAAGATGGGCCAGGTCTCGGGGGCGCCGATGTTCATCGATGACTCGCCCAACATGACGATGATGGAGATCCGGGCCAAGGCGCGGCGGCTCAAGCAGCGCCACGACCTCAAGCTGATCGTCATCGACTACATGCAGCTGATGAGCTCGGGCAAGAAGGTCGAGTCGCGTCAGCTCGAGGTCTCGGAGTTCTCGCGGCAGATCAAGCTGCTCGCCAAGGAGCTCGAGCTCCCGATCATCGCGCTCTCGCAGCTCAACCGTGGACCCGAGCAGCGTGCCGACAAGAAGCCGATGATGAGCGACCTTCGTGAGTCGGGTTCGCTCGAGCAGGACGCCGACATGGTGATCCTGCTGCACCGCGAGGACGTCTACGAGAAGGAGTCGACCCGCCCCGGCGAGGCCGACCTGATCGTGGCCAAGCACCGCAACGGCCCGACCCGCGACATCACCGTCGCCTTCCAGGGTCACTACTCGCGCTTCGTGGACATGGCGCACTGACACGCTGGGATTTCCAAGACGAAGTGTCAATCCGCGTTGTCATGTCATGTTCAGGGCCCAAATGAGTGTGTCTCGAAGACATGTCAGGGCTACGCGGGCCCGGTGGGTCATACGGAGTTGGCTCACCTAGGCGCGCAGGGGCGGATTTGCCTCCGACTGCAGTGGAAGCGGGACCCTGAGGTGCACTCGCGTCAAAGGTGGTCGGTGGGGGTCGTTAGGGTTTCCTTGACACCTCGCCCGGAGATCCTTGGTGGTCGCAGTTTGACCTGACGAAGCGTTGAACACCTGAACAGAAAGAGATCGGGACGTGCGTTTGGCGCGCCCGTCCCCCACGACGCTGTCACTCTGAGCGTCCGTCGCGTGGGAAGGGTTCGGCGCAGCGGACGAGAGTCCATGAAGAGTTCTGCAATCACCTGAGGACCGGCTCGGGCTCGTAGGGTCTGCATCGCCGGTCGGGGGATCGGCACTTGTCGACGGGGGTCTCGGGTGCTGCGGCGCTCGCTTTTGTTCTTGTTCTGCCCATTGTTGTCTCGCTGGCCCCGGTCGTGGCGCCGGGCTCGGTCGCCGCCTCGTCGATGGTGGCGGTGTCCTCGCCCGACGATGAAGTGACCGCTGTTGCGGGGGCTCTGGGTGGATTGCCGCCCGTGGGTGACCCTGCGGAGCAGATCGACGGGCTGGAGCCAGCGACGTTGCCCAGCGGCACCGGCACGGTTGAGGTCGGAGCGCGTCGGGACGCTGTGTCGGAACTCCCGCTGGAGGTGCGGGAGACCGATGGTCTCTCTGAAGGGGTCGAGGCGGTCGAGGTGTCGTTGACGCCGGCCGACAGTGCCAGCGACGGATCTCACGCCACCGGCTCCCTGCTGCTCTCTGTCGCGGCGGAGCCGCAGCCAAGTCCCGAGCCAACTGCCAGCCCGACAGCGGAGCCGTCGACAGAGCCGAGCACGTCCACGACAGACCCACGACCGCCCCACGGCAGATCCCACGGCGGATCCCACAGCCAGCCCGAGCGCAGAGTCCACCGAGTCATCGGGTGAGCCCGCGCCGGACCCGGTTGAGGACCCACGCGGCTCCGATGTGGACCACATCATCGACCTCCAGTTGGGTGGCGCCGACGATATCCTCAACATGAGCCCGCTGGACGCGTCGGTGAACCGAAGTCTCGGCGCCCAGATCGCGAACCAGATTCGCGGGTTGGAGCCGGGTACTCGTGTGTGTGGCATGTCAATCTGTTCGAGATGAGGACCTGATGTTTGAGCGCTTCCTAGGTGCTTTCACTGCAAGCGGCAGCCGAGAAGTCATTGCGCCCTCTCAGGCGACGGTCGGTGCTTGGCTTGAGGCAGCCGGGGGCCTGAGCTTCGACGGCGGCCTCTACCGTGTCCACACGAAAGCTTCGGCGATCGCGTCGGATGCCCTGGTGAGGCACGCGTATCCCGAGTTCGCAGGACGGCTTGCGTGCTTTGGCTATGACTGGCTAGGGCGCCAGTTCGCAACGGACACAGGGAGCGGGACTAGCGATGATCCCGAGGTCGTGCTCTTCGAGCCAGGAACCGGTGAAGCGCTGGAGATTCCTGTGCCATTCTCGCTGTTCCACGACGAAGAGCTGGTTGACTTCGGCGAGGAGGCACTCGCCCGCAGCTTCTTCGAGCAGTGGCGGCGCTCGGGTGGTGAAGCCCCGGAGCTTTCGGAGTGCGTCGGCTACAAGCGCCCCCTGTTCCTCGGGGGCGAGGACACCGTTGCCAACCTGGAGGTTTCAGACCTAGACGCCTACTGGACGATCATGGGCCAGTTCAGGCTGCAGGTGCAGGGTTTGCCCGAGGGTGCCTCGATCACTGGAGTCGTCCGCGATCAATCATCATCCGGTAGGTGAGGTTCGTCCTCGCTTACCGACAGCCTCGTGGTCCCTGTCCCCGGCCCGGCCCGGCTCCGCGGCTACGGCAGGCCACGCCGTCTGACTCACCGCCGAACGCCTCGCACTAGGTGGAGGCACACACAAACTGAACCTGTGTGCCGGGCCGGTGCGTCCTCGCTAACGCCTGCGCTGGCCCTGGATGACCGGCGAGCATGGCGCCCCCATGCACGCTGGCGCTTGAGCCAGTAGGTTGCGGGTCGGCATGACTCTTCCTGACCTCGACTCGCTGCAGATTCGTGAAGGCCGGGCTGCAGATTCGGCGTCACCCGAGCGTGCTCAAACTGCAGATCCGGCAATCGTCGGCAGCGTCTGCTGTCGAGATGCAGCCAATCGTGACGACTCGCTGTCACGGTCAAGATCTACTCAGCCAGTAGACATTCGGCGACCCGGCGCGGTACGGCCAGGCGAACGTCGCGGGTGATTGCTACCGCGTCGCGGTCCCGATGCGGTCGGGCGGCCACTCCAGTGCTCGCGGGGCCAACTCGACGATGCTTGCGGAATTGAGTCCCGCAGGCCTTTCCCTTGCGCGGCTTCGGGACGTCCGGACGAGCGTGCCGAGCCGTGGGATCCTGTCGGTGTGTTGCGCGAGATCGAGCCTGACAGCATTCACATCGCCCCATTGACCCTGGAGCAGGCCGAGGACATCTCCACTTGGTGTTACGCCGCCCCGTATGACGTCTACGACATGGTCGGTGCGAGTCCGGAGGAGCTGCTCGATCCGGAGGTTGGCTACCACGCCGTCATGGCGGAGGACCGGTTGATCGGGTTTCGCTCCTTCGGGCCGGACGGTCAGGTGCCGGGATGGGAGTACGACGACTCTGCCCTTGACACCGGCGGTGGCTTGCGCCCCGAGCTCACGGGGCAAGGCCTCGGTCGTGCGGTCATCTCGGCGGGGCTTGCGTTCGGCCGCGTTCGGTTCGCGCCTGCCGCGTTCCGGGTGACCGTCGCTTCGTTCAACGCGCGTGCGCTGCATACGGTGGCGTCGCTCGGCTTCGAGCGGGTCGGCTCGTTCAAGGCCAACCGCGACGCTCGGGACTTCGACGTGCTTGACCGAGTCGAATCCGGATAGCGCGCCCAGCAGCATCGACCCGTTCGACCTGGTGTTCGCGGCCGCCGACTGACGTACGTCCTGGAGCGCTCGGGCCAGATCGCCGGTCAGGGATCGGCTGTCGGACAGTTGCCGAGGCGTGGTAACCGTTCGCTATGTGGCGCTACTTGGCGCCCGACTTCATGATGCTCAACCAGACCAGATCAGACCAGACCAGACCGGGCCGGGTCTGGTCGGGCCGATCAGGCAGGCTTCGGGTCCGAGCCGCCCGCCACCTCGTAGCTCCACACCTCGCTGTGAGTCGAGACGGGCCGGGGCGCGTCGCCGTCGGTGCGCTCGGCCGCGGAGCGGTGTCCCTCTGCGAAGCCGGGCGAGCTCACCCACGCCTGGAACGACTCCTCGTCGCGCCAGCGGGTGATGACGAGCCACTGCTCGCGCTCGTCGGTCGGTCGAAGCAGCTCGAACCCCTCGAAGCCCTCGGCCCCGTCGACCGAGCCGGCCCGCGCCGCGAAGCGGTGGGCCAGCTCGTCGCCGGAGCCGGCGGGGACGGTGATGGCGTTGATCTTGATCGTGGTCACGCACCCAGCCTGCCAGCCTCGACCACCCGCCGTGCCCAATCCCGGCCGTACTAGTCACCAGGTGAGCTCCCGGGGCTCCTCGCGCGCTACCGTGGCGAGATGCGTCGCGACAAGCGTGTCGACTCCGTGACGGAGGTGCCGTGGCCGGCGAGTGAGCAGCTCATGCGCCGGCAGCGCTGGTACTTCCTGCTGATGGGCGTGTGTCTGACCCTGATCGTGCTGGCGTGGACGTGGGTACGGCTCTGGTCGGTACCCCTCGCTGTGGGGATGTCGGCTGTCGCCGCGGTCATCCCGCCGATCGCGGCGTTCGTGGGCAGCAACGGGGTGAGGGGTGGCTGACGATATCGGCCCGTACTCCGCCTTGTGAGTGGCATCCCCAGCGTCTTCAGTCTGGACCGGACGCGGACACGCAGCCCGCGATCGCGTCCGCGAGTGGATCGGCACACGGGGCGCCCGTGGTTGCTTGGTGAGCCGCGCGGCGGCCATGGGCGGGCGATCAACGTGCACGCCAGCAGGCGTTGCGACATGAACGATACCGACCTCGGGCATTATCCACCGTGTGATCGAAACGCAGGTTCGGGACTACCGCGATGCCGATGAGGCCAGTTGGCTGCGATGCCGGGTTCTGGGCTTTCTCGATACCAGCTACTTCGACGATGTTTGGCGAGCCCACCCCGAATCGAGTCCTGGATGGTCGCTGGTCAGCCGTCTCGGCGACCAAGTCATTGGGATCTGTGAAGCATCTCCAGCTGCGCACGGTGCAACCATCGACACCATCGTCGTGCACCCAGATCATCGGCGAACCGGCTTGGCTTCGGCCCTGCTCGATGAACTGTTCCATCGCCTTGAGCAAAGCGATATCCGCCAGGTGGACGCCTGGACACGCGACGACCAGGGCACCCTGGCCTGGTACCGAGTCTGCGGCTTCGAGGTGAGGTATCGCTACCTCCACGTCTTCGCAGACGGTGAGGCAGAGATGGCCAGTGCCGCGGCTGTGTCGCCCGGCCTGCACCCTCGCTCGGGCTTCTTCCACGCGGACACGCAGGACGTGGCAGTCGAGGCAGACCTGCGACGACGCTTCAGCCGGGTCCATGCGTGCCACCGCTTCGTTCAGGACCTGTAGGGAATGTGGCCTGTCCGGACGTCCCGTTCGGCGATCCTTGGGTTCTCGCGGTGATCGCAACACCTGACTGAATGGAGGTGTTGATCATCCGGTTCGCTACCTACATGGTCTCGGAGAACGTGCAGGTGTTCTGGTCTGAGTTGCAGCGCGGTGAGTTCATCACCGATGCCGCAGCGGCGGCAGGTGCCCATCGACATCGAGGGCTGGCGTGGCTGCGCCAGTCCGGCGGGGTGCGGCCGCGCCGTGGTCGTGACCTGAAAGGGCGGTGTCTTACCTTCGCCGAGCGTGAGGAGATCGCGTTGGGGCGTGCGGCGGGTCAGTCGTTGCGGGTCATCGCGGCGCGTCTGGGTCGCAGCCCCTCGACGATTTCGCGTGAGCTGTCGCGCAACGCTGATCCTCGCCGCGGTGGCTACCGTGCCAGCTCGGCGCACGCCATGGCCTACCACCGAGCGTCGCGGCCCAAGCCGGCGAAGCTGGCGGTGAACTTGGCATTGCGCGAGAAGGTCGAGCAGGATCTGGAGAAGAGGTACTCCCCGGAGCAGATCACCGGCCGGCTGCGTGTGGAAATCCCCGATGACCCGGAGATGTGGGTGTCCCCAGAGACCATCTACCAGTCGATCTACGTCCAGTCACGCGGTGCTCTGCGCCGTGATCTGGCGGTGTGTCTGCGCACCGGGAGGGCGCTGCGACGCCCGAGCCGGAAGGTCGGCCAACGCAAGAACCGCATCCCGAACATGATCAATATCGCGGAGCGGCCTGCTGAGGTCGAGGACCGGGCGGTGCCAGGGAACTGGGAGGGAGACCTGATCATCGGCAAGCAGAACCAGACCGCGATCGGCACCCTGGTCGAACGACAAACCGGCTACGCGATGCTGCTGCACCTGCCTGAGAGCTACAAGCCCGAGCAGGTCCGCGACGCACTGGCCGCGAAGATCGCGACGCTGCCCGACTCGCTGCGTCTGTCGCTGACCTGGGACCAAGGACCCGAGATGCGCGACTGGAAACACGTCTCGATCGACACCGGGATCGACATCTACTTCTGCGACCCGCACTCGCCTTGGCAGCGCGGCACGAACGAGAACTTCAACGGCCTGCTCCGCCAGTACTTCCCCAAGGGCACCGACCTCAGCGTCCACAGCAGCGAGGACCTGGACTGGGTCGCCCAGGAGCTCAACGACCGACCCCGCAAACGACTAGCGTTCAAGAAGCCGATCGAACTCATCGGCGACCTACTGTTGCGATGACCGCCAGAATCCGCCGATCCGCTTGCGGAACGGAAATGGACCGGAGTCGGTCGAGCGGCCGCGCTCGGCAGACGCCTAGTACCTGCGCCCATGCGATGCGGAAAGACGCACCTCTTGAGGCGTGAACGGATCAACGCAGAAGGCGGCCAAGGTCTAGCTGGCGTAGCGTCGAGTCGTACCCGGCGGCAACGCCGCAGTCTTCCCGAGGAGGAATCCAGGTGCCTGAGATCACCACCGTCATCGGAGTGACCGGAGCCACTGGGCGGCTCGGCGGCCGCGTCGCCCAGCGACTGTCCGACGCCGGCGCCTCCCAACGTCTGCTCGTGCGTGACCCGGCCCGGGCGCCGCGGTTGTCCGGATCAACCGTGGCGCATGCTCCGTTCGGTGACCGCAGAGCCGTCATCGCCGCCCTCGCCAGCGTGCCGACCGTGCTGATGGTCTCGGCCTCCGAGACCGCCGACCGGGTGGCACAACACACGAGGTTCATCGACGCTGCGACCGAGGCGGGGGTCGAACATCTGGTTTACATCTCCTTCTACGGCGCCTCACCGGACGCCACCTTCACGCTCGCACGCGACCACTACGCCACGGAAGAGCACATCCGCGCCTCCGGCATGGCGTTCACATTCCTGCGTGACAACTTCTACGCCGACTTCATGCCTGCACTGGTCGGTGAGGACGGTGTCATCCGTGGCCCGGCCGGACAGGGCCGGGTTGCCGCGGTCGCGCAGGACGACATCGCCGACGCCGCCACCGCCGTTCTCTTCGATCCGGCCTCCCATGCGGGCTCCACCTACTCCCTGACAGGACCCGAGTCACTCACGTTGGACGAGGTCGCCACCACCGTGACTGCTGAGCTTGGGCGTCCCACCCGTTACGACGCCGAGACACTGGAAGAGGCGTACGCTTCCCGCGCCTCCTACGGAGCTCCGAGCTGGCTGGTCGATGCCT
>JBDSPC010000128.1:0-6259 GCA_039914485.1 Nocardioides sp. | reverse complement strand
CGCCGCCGGCATCGAGGAGGTCAAGGTCCGCTCCGTGCTGACCTGTGACGCCAAGACCGGCACCTGCGCGAAGTGCTACGGCCGTTCGCTGGCCACCGGCAAGCTCGTCGACATCGGCGAGGCCGTCGGCATCATCGCGGCCCAGTCGATCGGTGAGCCCGGCACGCAGCTGACCATGCGCACCTTCCACACCGGTGGTGTGGCCTCGGCCGACGACATCACGCAGGGTCTGCCCCGCGTGGTCGAGCTCTTCGAGGCCCGCTCGCCCAAGGGTCGTACGCCCATCAGCGAGGCCGCCGGTCGCGTCGAGATCGAGGACACCGACAAGGCCCGCAAGGTCCTCGTCACCCCCGACGACGGTTCCGAGGTCCAGGAATACCCGGTCTCCAAGCGTTCGCGACTCAACGTCGAGGACGGGGAGCACATCGAGGTGGGTCACCACCTCACGTCGGGTACCCCCGACCCGCAGGACGTGCTGCGCATCCTGGGTGTTCGCAAGGCCCAGGAGCACCTGGTCGACGAGGTGCAGAACGTGTACCGCTCGCAGGGTGTGTCGATCCACGACAAGCACATCGAGATCATCGTGCGCCAGATGCTGCGTCGCGTGACGGTCATCGAGTCGGGTGACACCAACCTGCTGCCGTCCGACCTGGTCGAGCGTGCTCGCTTCGAGGAGGAGAACCGCCGCGCGGTCTCCGAGGGCATCAAGCCCGCCTCGGGTCGCCCGGTGCTGATGGGTATCACCAAGGCGTCGCTCGCCACCGAGTCGTGGCTCTCGGCGGCCTCCTTCCAGGAGACCACCCGAGTGCTCACCGACGCGGCCATCAACGGTCGCTCGGACTCGCTGCGGGGCCTGAAGGAGAACGTCATCATCGGAAAGCTCATCCCGGCCGGCACCGGCCTGGAGCGCTACCGCAACATCCGGGTGGAGCCCACCGAGGAGGCCCGCGCTGCGGCGTACTCCGTCACCGGTTACGACTCCTACGACTACGACTTCGGCACCAGTGGCCAGGCCGTAGCCCTCGATGACTTCGACTTCGGTTCCTACCAGAACTGATCGAGTCTTCTAGCTGATCGACAGCCCCGGTCCCACCTCGGTGGGGCCGGGGCTTCGTCGTTCCCGGTCACCGCTGGGCAGACGGGGAAGTCCCGGATTTCGAGGCGGTGGGTGTCGACTGAGAGAATCTGCTCGTGACGACACCCACCTCGACCGACGTCCTTGTCGTCGGCGCCGGGCCGGCGGGCTCGGCGGCCGCGGCCTGGAGCGCGAAGGCGGGGTTGGACACCGTCCTGGTCGACGCGGCGGTCTTCCCGCGCGACAAGACGTGCGGCGACGGACTGACGCCGCGCGCCATCGGTGAGCTCGCCAAGCTGGGGCTGACGGACTGGCTGCAGGCGCACACGGTCAACCTCGGGCTGCGAGCGCACGGGTTCGACCAGACGCTGCTGCTGCCCTGGCCGTCGCTGCCCGACAGCGACCTGCCGGCGTGGGGCTCGGCCGTGGCCCGCACCGAGCTCGACGACCACCTCCGCACGGTCGCGATCAAGAGCGGGGCGCTGGCCATCGACGGCGCGCGTGCCGTCGCCGTACGGATGGATGGCGACCGCGTCGCCGCGGTGACGTTCAAGACCGGTGACGAGACCTTCGAGATCGAGTGCCGCCGGCTGGTCGTCGCCGACGGCGTGCGGTCCCCGCTGGGCAAGCTGCTGGGTCGCGAGTGGCACCGGGACACGGTGTACGGCGTTGCGGGCCGCTCCTACATCGAGTCGGGCATGTCCGACGACCCGTGGATCAGCTCGCACCTCGAGCTGCGCGGTGAGGACGGCGAGCTGCTCAGCGGCTACGGCTGGATCTTCCCGCTCGGCACCGGCGAGGTGAACATCGGAGTCGGCACCCTGGCCACGCTCAAGCGGCCCGCCAACATCGCGGTCAAGCCGCTGATGAGCTTCTACACCGAGCAGCGGCGCGAGGAGTTCCAGCTCTCGGGCGAGCTGCGCGCACCGGCCTCGGCGCTGCTGCCGATGGGTGGGGCGGTCTCCAACGTGGCCGGCGCCAACTGGGCGCTGATCGGCGACGCGGCCGCGTGCGTGAACCCCCTCAACGGTGAGGGCATCGACTACGGCCTGGAGACCGGCCGCCTGGTCGCGGAGCTGATGGAAGCCGACGGCGACCTGGGCACCGCCTGGCCGCAGATCCTGGGCGAGCACTACGGCGAGTCCTTCTCCATCGCGCGGCGCCTGGCTGGCGTCGCGACCATGCCGCAGGTCGTGGCGGCCCTCGGGCCGGCCGGGATGCGCTCGGACTGGCTGATGACGCTGGCCCTGCGCTGGATGGGCAACCTGGTTGACGACGCCGACCGCGACCGCGCTGCGCGGGTATGGCGCTGGGCCGGTCGTCGCTCCATCGCGCGGGATGCACGTCCTCCCTTCTCGTAGAGCGAGTGCCTCGGTTTCGACACGCTCGCTGCTCAACCAGCGGCGCGACTAGGCTCCGTCCGATCCATCGGTGGGGGTGACTACGAAGGCAGGGCATGACGGAGCGCTGGTATCGCCTTGCGAACGGCGTCGGCCGGCTCGCGCTCCGGAGTCTGGCCATCGATGTCCGCGCCACCGGGCTCGAGCACCTGCCGACGACCGGGCCGGCGCTGCTCGCCGCGACGCACGTGTCCTACCCCGACTTCGTCTTCATCGAGAAGGCCGCGATCGAGCGGGGGCGCTACGTGCGCTTCATGACCCGCCACGACATCTGGCACCAGCGGGCGCTGGCGGGAGCGATGGACCGGATGCAGCACATCCCGGTCGATCGCGAGGCCCCCGCTGCGGCGTACCTCAAGGCGAAGCGGCTGCTGCGCGAGGGCGAGGCGGTGTGCGCCTTCCCCGAGGCCGGCATCTCCTACACCTACACGGTGCGGTCGCTGATGCGCGGCATCGCCAGCCTGGCTCGCGAGACCGGGGTGCCGGTGATCCCGGTCGCGATCTGGGGCAGCCAGCGGATCTACAGCGTCGGCCGGCTCGATCGCGCAGGCAAGGGACCGCGCCCCGACTTCACCAGGGGGCGCCGGGTCGACATCACCTTCGGCGAACCGATGCCGGTCGCCCCGGACGCCGACCTCACCGAGGCGACTCGGGGCCTCGGCGTTCACCTGACGGAGCTGCTCGAGGAAATCCAGGGTCGTCCGCACCACCGCCCACGACCGGGGGAGTGGGCACCGTGGTACCCGGCTCATCTGGGAGGGGCAGCGCCGACCCGGCACGAGGCAAGGGAGCTGGACTCGGTGCCCCGCTCGTCGGTCCCTCCGTCGTGGGGTCCGCTGGAGTAGCGGCCGTCCGCGACGCCTTCCGGCGCGCCTCCAGCCAACCCAGCGGGTTGGTCAGCGGCTCCAGCACCCGGCGCACGGGAGGGGAGGCCAGAGCCAGCGTCAGGGCGATCGCGCCGAGCACTGTGAGGACGAGGCCGAGCACTTCGTGCTGGGCCGTGAACTCCGGCCAGCCGAGGGCCTTGACCGTCTTGATGACGAAGCCGTGGAACAGGTAGACGACGAGCGTGGCCGTGCCCATCGGCGTGAACCATCCCAGGGACCGGCGCGGCACCAGCGACATCGCGGCGAAGGCGCCGAGCAGGCCGACCATCATGATCGTGAGCCTGGTCTGGAAGACGATCTCGTGGTCGATCGGGATCTCGTTGTAGCCGGTGTCGTACCAGAGCAGTGCGGTCTCGGCCCACGTGTCGGTGTAGACCGCCATGATGCCGATGCCGACGAGCATCGGGACCGCTGCGAGCCGGACCCAGACGTCGTCGAGGTGGCGGAGGTGCCGGGGCTTGACGTGCAGGCCGAGCACGAAGAACGGGAGCAGGCCGAGGAAGCGCGGGATCATCAGTGCGTCTGTGTCCCAGAGACCCCCGAGGAGGCTGATGATCACCGACAGTGGCAGGAAGAGCCAGTGCAGCTTGAGGATCGGCGTCACGAGGCGCCACATCAGCAGGACGATGAGATACCACATCGTCCAGTGCGGCTCGAGCCAGAGAGGTCCGGTGACGTTCTCGCCGACAACCTCGCGGCGGTAGTAGAACAGGGCCGGCTCGAAGAGCAGGTAGGGGATGGCCAGCGTGTAGACCAGGCTCTTCATCCGGCGCCGGTCCCAGGTGAAGGACTTCGAGAGATATCCGCTGACGAAGACGAACGCCGGGATGTGCCACAGGTAGATGAAGTCGTAGACCCAGTGACTGCCCTGGCTCGCCTCGACCAGGCCGATCGCGTGACCGATGACGACCAGGATGACAAGGGTCATCTTGACGTTGTCGAGCCACGGGTCACGCTGCGCTGCTGCCACGGGTGTCACGCTACGACAACGCTGGGTGGTCATGGCAGGTTAGGGGCATGCCCTCGCTGCCGAGACGACAGCGCGTTGCGGCGTACGCCGTGATCATGCGTGTCACCCCCACCCCGGACGCCGGGCCCGAAGTGCTGCTCTGCCGGCTCGCGTCGCGCATCAGCCGCTCCGAGCTGTGGACGCTTCCGGGTGGCGGTCTCGACCATGGCGAGGACCCGCGCGACGCGCTGCTGCGCGAGATCGTCGAGGAGACCGGGCTGCACGCGACCGTCGGCGACACGGCGCACGTCTACTCCGCGCACCTGCCTCGCGCCTCGCGCGACGGCGTGATGACCGACTTCCACGCGTTGCGGATCGTGTACGACGCGTGGGTGCCGCCCGACTCGCCGGCCCCGCGCGTCATCGAGGTCGGAGGGTCGACCGTCGAGGCGGCCTGGCACCCGCTCTCCCGCGTGGTCGACGGGACGCTGCCGGTGGTGGCGATGGTGGGCGAGGCTCTGGCCGACCACGCCCCCTTCCAGCTGCAGCGGGTCGCTGCCTACGCCCTGATCCGCCGCGGCTCGGCCGTGCTGCTGACCCGGCTCTCCGAGACTGCTCACCACACGGGCTCGTGGACGCTGCCCGGTGGCGGCATCGACCACGGGGAGCCGCCGGCCTCGGCGCTCGCCCGCGAGGTCGCCGAGGAGTGCGGGGTGCCGTGCGAGGTCGGCGCGCTGCTCGACGTGCACGACACGCACTTTGCTGGTACGGCGCCCAGTGGCCGCGTGGAGGACTTCCACGGCGTGCACCTGATCTTCGCCGCGACGGTGCCCGGCGACGCCGAGCCACGCGTCGTCGAGGTCGGCGGCACCACCGACCGGGTGGCGTGGGTGGAGGTCGCGGACATCGAGTCCGGCGACGTGTCGGTGCTCGACCTGGTCAGGCACGCGTCGGGGCTGGCTAGCGGTTGACCGTGACCTCGGTGCGCACCGGCGACTGATTGTCGAGCTCGGCGTTGCTCGGTGCTGCGAGCCCGAGCGCGCTCACCACGAGGACGACGGCGGCGAGGCCCGCGAGCAGTCGCGAACCGCCCCTCACAGCCGTGATCCGCTTCGTGTGGTGGTGTTCATGGACGCAACATTAGGAAGAGTTGGCGGGCGTCAACGCCGAATGGATCCCTTGTTGCTGGACTGTGGACGAACGTTGCACGGGGCGAGGGTCGGAGGGTGGCGGCGCTCACATCGGCGTAGCCGTTACGGTGACACGGTGTTGGAATCGGTGTTCACCTACGCAGCGCCGGGACTCAAGTTCGGCAGCGGAGCCTCGGCCGAGATCGGCCACGACCTGCACCAGCTGATCGGGTCGCTGACCGGGCAACCACGGGTGCTGCTGGTCACCGATCCCGGGGTCGCGGCCACGGGCCATCCCGACCGGATCGCGCGCCAGATCGCGCGTCGCGGGTTCGACGTCAGGGTCTTCGACCGGGCCCGGGTCGAGCCGACCGACGAGTCGCTGGAGGAGGCCATTGCCTTCGGTCGCGACGGCGGGCCGTGGGCCGCGATCGTGGCCGTGGGTGGTGGCTCGGCCATCGACACCGCCAAGGCCGTGAACCTCCTGGTCACCAACGAGGGTGGGCTCTTCGACTACCTCAACGCGCCGGTCGGCTCCGGCCGCGCCCCGGAGAACCCACTGCTGCCCCTGGTGGCGGTGCCGACCACGACCGGGACCGGGTCCGAGTCGACGACGATCTGCGTGCTCGACGTGCTCGCACTGAAGGTCAAGACCGGCATCAGCCACGCACGGCTGCGCCCGACGCTGGCCGTCGTGGATCCGAACCTCACGATGAGCCAGCCGGCGATGGTCACCGCCAGCTGCGGGATGGACATCCTCTGCCACGCGCTCGAGAGCTACACCGCCCGCTGGTTCGCCGACTTCGACCGGAAGGCGC